>JAZDKG010000115.1:0-17291 GCA_043803205.1 Planctomycetota bacterium | reverse complement strand
GAGCGAAGCGCGGAGGGACGAATCTCGCCAAGGAAGCCTGCGAGGGAGAGGTCGGAGCATTTGGCGCTGAGGTCGAAGCCGGAGGCGCCATCCGTTTCGGCGACGCGAAAGTCGCTTTCGATCCTGCCCGACGCGCGCAGGTCTCCGAGGCGGCGGGAGAAGAACGTGGAAAGAAGGTCGAGCCTTCCGCCGACGGCGCCTTTGAGCTCGGACATCCGCCAGCTGCGGTCACGCTCGTGCCACTCGCCGGAGAGCTTAGCCTGGAGCGCGGAGGCGGAGACATCGAGGTCCTTCACCTCGACCGCGCGAGCGCCGGCCGGAGTGCGATAGACGCCTGAGAAAGCCACGGAGGCTTGCTTCTCCTCGATGGGAGCGTCGGTGAGGCCGGCGACGACGAGGTCGGAGAAGGCCGTTTCGGAATGGATGACCCATGCGGCGGGGTCGGTGACGTCGACGCTTACGGAGGTCCGGGCCTTTCCCGCGAGGGTCACACCGGCAAGATCGACGAACTGCGCGAGCTCGGTCCCGAGGGCGACGAGGTCGAACTCGCCCGTGAGGCTGACCGTCTTTCCCTCGGTTGCGCCCTGGGCCCGGCCGAAGCTGGAGGAGAAGGAGCCGCGCTCGAGGACGAACTCCTCGGGGGCGCGACGGAGGGCGAACTCGCCGGTGACGGGGGCGGCCATGGCGAAGGCGCGACCGGCGCGCTCGGCGGAGAGGCCCGAGAGTTCGAAGGAGCCGCTAGCGCGCCAGCCCTCGGGGATGGCGCTCGAGTTGAGGAGCAGAACGGCCTTGCCGCCGGTGAGGCGGGTTCCCTCGGCGAGATGGAAGGCGTGGGGGAGCATGTTGCCGAGGGCGGCGAGGTCGGCTTGGGCGCGGACCTGGAGGGCGGAGGCTTCGCCGCCCGGGCCGCCCAGGGTCCCGGCAGCAGATGCGGAGAAGAGATCGCTCTGAGCATCGAGGCGGCGGATTACGAGATGGGAGTCCGAGTAGACGACATCGCCTGAAAGCTCCAAGCGGGCGAGCTTCAGGGCATCCCCGGAGAGGGCCTCGCCGGCGACGGAGAAGTCCTTGACACGGGCGTCGAGGCTCGCATCGAGGGAGGAGCCTTTCTCCCATCGGGCCTCCAGATCGAGGTCGGCGAGGCCGTTGAGGTCCGTCACGAGGGGGGAGGGGCCGAGGAAGGGATCAAGGAGAGCGAGAGCGATCATCGAGGCGCTGACGGCGACCTCGCCGCCCGTGAAGGCGAGGGCGGCGTCGGCCCTGGTGAAGGACCCGTTGCAGCGCAGGGAGCCGCCGGCACCCGCCCGCAGGCTTGTTTCGAAGGTGAGAGGGTCGGCGCCCGCAGGCAAAGCCAAGTTGAGCTTCCAGTCCTCGAAGGCGGAGGTTTTCTCGCCGGAGACGAACTCGATCGCGCCGTCGACGACGGCAAGGCGCATCGTGACGCTTGGGGCTTGCGCGTCGGGAGATTTCCGGGAGGGTGGGCCGGTGGGGGCAAGCAAGGCCAGCATGTTCCCTCGCGTATCGAGGCGGACCTTGGGGCGTTCGAGGAGGACGTCGCCGAGGTCGATGCGGCGGCCGAGGAGGGAACGCCAGCGCAAGGGGACGCGGACGGAGGGGACGCTCACCAACTCAGCGCCAGCAGGGTCGCGGACGGCGAGGTCGGAGAGGGAGACGCCTTTCCACCAGCTCACGGACCAGGAGCGCGCCTGGACGTCCACGCCAGCGGCGCGACTGACGCGCGCGAAGACCGCCCGGCGGACGACGGGGGTCGAAGCGATCGAGGGGGCGAGGAGCACAAGGAGGATGAGGAGGCCGACGACGGCGGCGATGACGAGGAGGAGAGTGCGCTTAGCTCGTGGTTTCTTCGGGACATGTTCTGTTGCGGGGGTCCGCATCTAGAGCCCTCCCAAGCCGGGTGACGGGGCAGAGCGGTCCGCCGATGCGCAAGCGGATCCACTTCTTGATTGTTACAGGAACGGACGCCGGGACAAGGCCCCCTGATTCGGAAGTGCGGGATCGTCAAGCTTCGAGTTCCCCCCCGCGGTGGGCGGTGAGGTATTCCATGCCGAGACAGGGGAGAACCTCCGGGTGACCGGCAGTTCTCCAAGCATGGAGGCACCTCCTTGGAATTACAGGGCTGATAGGTCAAAATGAGCATGGTTTCCGAAGGAAGGCAAATGACAATGGCAAGAAATGACATGACCAGGAGAAGGAAACGGCCCCTTGCAGAAAGGCTCGTATCGCTCGTGGTGTTGTTCGGGACGCTCTTCTCGATCGCAGGAGCGGCGGACAAGGAGATGAAGATGCAGAACACGATGGAACAAGGTTTCGTCGAGATCGAGAATCCGAAGGAGCTGGGGGTCAGGCGCATCCCCGTCGAGCGAGTCTACGTGGGCAAGTATTACAAGCCCAACATCGCCCGGCTTCCCAATGACGAACTGCGGATCGTGGGCATGGCTTGCGAGCCGGACCACAACTTCTACGGGAAGAATGAGCATCCGATCTTCCGCTCCACGGACGGCGGGCGCACGTGGTCGAAGCTCGCAGCGATGGAGGTGGCGCGCGGGGAGCCGTACCTCGTGACGCTGAGGGACGGCACGATGCTCGCAACCGGGGGCTCGTCCACCCCCGACGGCACCTGTTTCCTGCATCGGTCCGAAGACGGCGGGCTCACATGGACCAGCCCGCCGACCGCGATCCCGCCCGCAGGCACATCCTGGATCCACACGCGGAATGTGCTGGAACTCCCGGATGGCTCGCTCCTAGCGGGCATCTCAGAGCATGTCGTCAACGGCCGGACCGTCATCTGGCGCAGCTTCGACGGCGGACGGACGTGGTCGGAGAAGTACCCGGCCAGTTTTGCGGACGTGCCCGAGGGCTATCCCTACACGATCTTGGGCGAGACCTATCTCTGGCAAGCGCGTTCGGGGAAGATCTTCGCCATCCTGCGGGTGGGCTTCCTCAACTCCTGGCCGCTGCCGGGAACCACCGATCCCGGGGTGAACGACCATTCGGAACGCATGGTCGTTTACTCCACCACCGACATCGGACGCACCTGGCAGAAGGTCGGCGACATGGGCTGGTACGGCGAGTACTATCCCTCGATCCTGCGACTTTCCGACGGGAGGCTGCTCCTCACGTTCACGATGCGGGAGCCGTTCGAGCCCAACGTTTTCCCGCACGGGCTGCGGGCCGTCGTCGGGCGGGAGACGGACGACGGCTTCGAGTTCGACTTGCGTCACGACAGGATCATGCTGGACACGAAAGGGCCGCACGCGAGATACCCGGTGTCATGGAGCGGGAGCATCGGCGGAACAGTGCAGGTGGACGATGGGCCGCTCATCAGCGTCTACGCCTACGGAGGTTACCCCGACGGCGACAGCAAGAGGAACATCGACTTCGATGCGGAGGTCATTCGCTGGCGACTGCCCGAAAGCGGGAAATAGTCACGGCGACCTTGCGAACGTGAGCCGCGCGCAGGCCGTCCACATGAAGGAATGGGGGGAGGACCGATCCGCCGGTCGGGAAGCGGACCGTCGCACTTCGCGCACATTCGAACCCATCTCAAGAATGCTGCTGGTCGCGTCGCGCAGTGCTTGCGAGCAGATCAAGGAGCGAGGAGGCAGGTCCGCCACTGGCGGATCAACGACGAGCGACAACGAGATGCGATGCAACCACTCGCGACCCGAAGGGGTTGGGACGGCGAGGCGCCCCCAACGCGGCCAACACCATTCCCGAGATGGGTTCTCTAGAAGCCGTCTTACGAACGCGTCCACGAGACGGACACTGGGACAAAGCCCGCTGATTCGGAAGGGCGGGATCGTCAGGCTTCGAGTTTCCCCTCGCGGTGGGCGGTAAGGTATTCCATGCAGTATTCATCGAGGCCCATAACGGCGCGGGCGGAATAGAGGGCGGCCATCATCCCCGGCTCGGTGGGGTCGATGATGGCGCCGTCGGCGCCGGCGCCGACGAGCATGGCGAAGAAGGCCTTGTTGAGGTTGTTGCGTTTGGGGATGCCAAAGGAGACGTTGGAGAGGCCCATGGCGAAATGGGCTTCGGGGAAGCGTCGTTTCGTTTCGCGGATCGCTTCGAGGACGAGGGCGGCCTGTCCGGGGTTCGTGGACGCCGGCCGGATGAGGTGATCGAAATGGATTCTGTCGACGCCGACGCCGGCGCGGGCACAGGTTTCGACGAGGTCGGCGGTGATGCGGAGGCGGCCGTCGAGGTCCTCGGGCATGCCAGAATCATCCATGGTAAGGGCGACGACGCGGGTGCGGTATTCGCGGACGAGGGGAAGGATCGCGTCGATGCGCTCTTTCTCGCCGGTGATGGAGTTGATGATGGTGCCCTCGCGGTTGCAGAGTTTGAGGCCGGCGCGGAGGACGGCGGGATCAGCGCTGTCGAGGGAGAGGGGGAGGTCGGTCGCGGCGGAGACGACCTCGACGAGCCAAGACATATCGTCGAGCTCGCGGGAGGGGTCGCCTCCGGCGTTGACGTCGATGTGGGTGGCGCCGACCTGCGTTTGTTTACGCACCTCATCGGCGACGAAGTCGCGGTTGCGCTGCCAGACCTGCTCCCGGATTTTCTTACGCGTCATGTTGATGCGCTCGGCGATGACGGTGAACATCTTGACCCTTTCCTCTCCAAGACTTGAGGGAACGGAAGAAGGACCCAGCATATTGGGTCGGGGCGAATCGTCAAGCCTGCTTGGTGTACTCAAACCCAATTCGGAAGAGGCATCACCACGGAGGCACAGAGACACAGAAAAGACATAGCCACAAAGCCACAAAGGCACGAAGGGGAGACACAAAGAGAACGGAGGGGTGAGGTTACTCAGTTTTTGGGAGGAGGAAACGGATCCTTCCGGAGAGAAGCGCGGCGAGGCGTCTCGTGTCCGCGAGGAAGGCTTTCGCTTCGGCGGCGGAAACGACGTAGGCGGCGGGTCCCGCAGTCGCGGGATCCGAGACGGATTTCACGGGCAGGACCCAGACGAGCGGGAGGGAGGCGTCCCGCGAATGCGGGATCGGGATCACGGCGGCCTGGTCCAGGAGGGAGTAGGAGCCGGGGCCGCGTTCCAAGAGGAGCTTGCGCCGCAAGGCGAGGGCGTTGTAAATCACCTCGCCCTCGTCGGTGACGACGCGGGGGAAGAGGACGGGGCGGGCGGGAACGGAGCGCGCGTCGAAGACGAACATCTCGCCTTCACGCAGGCGGGGCCGAGCTTCGCGCATCCTGCGCAGTGTCTCGGGTGGCTCGCCGAACTGGGGCTCGATGATCTTGAGGAGCTTAGCGCCGATCGATTCGTCGGTGCCGTCCCAGATCGGAATTTGGGCGTCGACCTGGAGGGAGGCGTCCTGCAGTTGCGGGAGACGCTCGTTCCAGATCTCGCGGAGGACGTCCACGCGAGTCTTGGGGCCGAGGAGCGCGGGGAGGGGGTCCTGGATCTGGAGGTCGGCGACGGTTCTCGTCGAATCGAGGGGCATGGCGAGGAGAAGTGGGAGGGCGGCCTCTTTAGCGGCCTCGACGGCTGCGGCGCGGGCGCGCAGACGGCGTTCGTCCTGGACGCGCTTCTCGTAGGCTTCCGGCGTCTCACGGAAGGCGCGGCGCAAGCCCCGGGCGACGACGTCCGCGTCGGGGGCCTGGACCTCGACGCGGACGCCGAGGGCGAGGAGGCTCCAATCCACGAAGGCGGCGGGCTCCCCCACGACGAAGGGGGCGCCGGGCAGGGCGGGTCCCTCGGTCCCGCGGTCGCGGGATCCCGGCAAATGCGGGATCGCGGGATCGGCGGCGCCGAGGGGGGCCGCGGCGGCGAAGAAGGCGAGAAGGGGGATCATGCTCGCAAGAGCACGGCGCATGAAGGCCATGGGGTTCTCTCCGAAGCCGTCCCGCCGTTGCGGGGTCACACGGGGGCACTCTACTCCATCGGCCGGGCGCGGTCAAGCGGGGGCGGGGGAAGAGATGAAGGACGAGGGGGAAGGGACAAGGCGGCAGGAGACGGGGGGGAAAGTTAGGGTAACCTAAGTTTTTTCCTTGACGGGGGCACTAGGGGGGATAGACTACTGCGCGCCGGGGGACGGTGGGCTGTGGGAGGGTTTTACGCATGGGCGCAGGGCAGGTCGCGCTCGAAGGGCTGCGGGAGCGGATCGTCCTCGTCGGGAACCCGAACGTAGGGAAGAGCGTATTCTTCGGGGCGCTCACGGGACGGTACGCGATCGTGAGCAACTATCCCGGGACGACGGTGGAGGTGTCGTCGGGGACGGGGCGGATCGGGGGCAGACCGGCGCACGTGGTCGACACGCCCGGGATGAACAGTCTGCTGCCCCGCAGCGAGGACGAGCGGGTGACGCGGGACATTCTCCTGGACGAGCCGCGGCCGACGGTGATCCAGGTCGCGGACGCCAAGAACCTCGCGCGGGCCCTGGTGCTCACGACGGAACTGGGGGAGTGCGGGCTCCCGATGGTCCTAGCGCTCAACATGTGGGACGAGGCGCTGGAGCGGGGAATCCGGATCGACACAGCGAGGCTTTCGTCGATTCTTGGGGTTCCGGTGGTGGCGACGATCGCCACGCAGCGCAAGGGATTCCCCGATCTCTTCTCGACGCTGGCGTCGGCGACGAAGCCGACGGTGATCGTCCCTTATGGGGACGACGTCGAGGAGGCGGTGAGGCGGATCTCGGAGCTACTTCCGGAGAATCTTGGAATCGCGCCGCGCGCGGCGGCGCTGATGTTGTTAGCGGGTGACGAGGGTCTGCGGGCGAGGTTACAGCCTCGTCTGATGGAGGCGCGCGCGAAGGAGATCGAGGGCATCCGAGGGCCGCTTGCCTCCCAGTACGCGTCGCCGCTCTTCTACGTGATCAGCCGACAGCGACAGCAGAAGATCGACGAGATCATGGAGGAGGTATTCCAGCCGGCGCCGCGCCGGGGGACGACCGGGGCGCCGGCGTTTCTGGGAAGGCTGGCGATGCACCCGGTGTGGGGGATCCCCATTCTCTTAGCGGCGCTGTACCTGACATATCTTTTCGTGGGGTCGTTGGGGGCGGGAAGGGCGGTGGATTTTCTGGAGGGCGTGGTGTTCGAACGGTGGCTGCTGCCACCCTTTGCGCACGTCGTGCAACGCTACGTCCCGACGAACTTTCTACGCGAGATGATTGCGGGGGAGTTCGGGATCGTGACGATGGGGATCAAGTATTCGGTTGCGATCGTGCTGCCGATCGTGGGGTTTTTCTTTTTAGCGTTCGGGCTGATGGAGGATTCGGGGTATCTGCCTCGGATCGCGGTGCTGCTCAATCGGCTTTTCGCGAAGATGGGGCTCTCGGGGAAGGCGGTGCTGCCGATGGTCCTAGGGCTGGGGTGCGACACGATGGCGACGCTGACGACGCGGATTCTGCCTTCGAGGAAGGAGCGGCTGATCGCGACGCTGCTCCTAGCGCTAGCGATCCCGTGCAGCGCGCAGTTAGGGGCGATCTCGGGGTTGTTGGTGCGCTTAGCGGGGGGGAGCGCGATCCCGTGGCCTCTGATCATCTGGGGGGGTACGGTGTTCGCGCAGCTTGTCATCGTCGGGTACTTTGCGTCGCGCATCCTTCCGGGCGAGGACCCGAACTTTCTGATGGAGATCCCGCCGATCCGCGCGCCGGAGATCCGGAACGTTGTCGTGAAGACGGTGTATCGGATTCACTGGTTCCTGCGGGAGGCGGTTCCGCTGTTCGTGCTGGGGACGTTCGTGCTTTTCCTCATGGACCGCTGGGGGGCGCTGCGGGCGCTCGAGGCCGTGGGCCGGCCCGTGGTGGCGGGGCTACTGGGACTGCCCCAGAAGGCGGCGCGGATTTTCCTCATGGGGTTCCTGCGGCGGGACTACGCGGCGGCGGGGCTGACGAGTATCGCGTCGGAGCTTTCCGCGACGCAGATCATGGTGAGCCTGGTGGTCATCACGCTGTTTGTACCGTGCATCGCGAACTTCTTCGTGATCGTCAAGGAGCAGGGGGGACGGCGGGCGGCGGCCATCGCGGCGTTCATCATCCCCTACGCGATCGCGGTCGGCGCGGTCCTGCGCGTGATCCTCGACGCCTTTTCCTTCGGAGGATAAGGGAATGCCCCGCAGACATCGACACGGGAGGCGGTCCTGCATGGTGGACGAGGGCCTCGAGACGCTGTGGATGAACGAGGAGAAGGGGAAGGAGACGACGCTCGAGGACTTCGTCGTCGAGGAGGACCCCGCAGGCGCGGGGGCGGAGGCGACCGCGGAGGAGCTCGTGCAGCGGGGCTTGGCGCAGAAGGAAGGGAAGCGCATTGAGATGACGTCCACGGGGCGGGAGGCGGCACGGGCGATCATCCGGCGGCATCGCTTGGCGGAGCGGCTGTTGGCGGACGTGCTGGACGTAACGGACCAGGCGCTGGAGAAGAGCGCGTGCGAGTTCGAGCACCTCTTGGCGCCCGAGGTGGAGAGATCGATCTGCACGCTCTTAGGGCACCCGCGCTTCTGTCCGCACCACTGCCCGATCCCGGACGGCGCATGCTGCCGGGGGGCCGAGAAGGAGCTGGGCCCCGTGATCCGGCCGCTGCGGGATTTAGGGGCGGGGGCGGAGGGGCGGATCGCGTATATCGCCGCGGACCGGCACACGCTTCTCGATCAGCTCGCATCGGTAGGGATCCTGCCGGGGGTCAGGATCCACGTGCACCAGACGAACCCGGCGTTCGTGGTGGAGGTTGGGGAGACATCGATCGCGCTGGACGAGACGTTCGCGAAGGACATCTTCGTGCGGTGCGGGTGATAGAGAGAGAAAACAAGCGGGAGAAGATTCGCCACCAAGGCACGAAGACACGAAGGGGAGAAGAAGAAAGGGGGTCAGGCCGCGCCAGCAGGAGGTCTGGGGAGGGCGCGATAGGCTTCGAGCCAGAGGCGGGCGGCCTCGAGGTAACCCGCGGCGTTGAGGTGGACGCCATCCACGCGGTTGATGTGGCGCTGGGGGTCGAGCTTGGCGAGGTCCGCGCCGCGATAGAGGCCGGGGATCTCGTCCCAGAGGTCGGCGGCGGCCTGTTGCTGGCGGCGCATGGAGGCGTTCCACTCGTCGCGCATGCCGAAGGGCATGCGACCGAGCAGGACACGGAAGCCGCGAGAGAGGAGGTCGCGGACGGTGGCGGCGATTCTCTCCTTGAGCTCGGCAACGGATGCCCCCCCTACCGCATCGGAGGCGCCGATGTTGCAGATAACGTAGCGGACGCCGGCGTTCTCGAAGGCGCTGAGCGCGCGCCGGTAGGGGTTGGCGCCGGGGTGCCAGATTGCGGTGAGGCTTCCGCCGACGGCGTAGTTGAGGAATTTCTGGGGGGCGGCCCAGTGTCCGGTGAGGTAGTCGGCGAGAATAGGGAACCAGGATCCGAGGGCCTGTCCTTCGGGGTCGTGCTCGCCGCCGAGCTTAGCGGAATCGCGGACGCGGTTGAACGGAGCGTCGTTCATGTTGGTGGGGTCGGCGGTGCGTCCGTCCTTGGAGCGGAAGAGGGTCCAGGATCTGCCGGCGGTGTGGCTCTGGCCGATGGCGCCGTGGACGTCCCCGACTCCGACGCGGTCGATGACCTTGGTGACGTCGGGGCCTTGGACGAAGAGGCGGTGGTCGCCGGCGGGGACATCGCGGAGGACGCCTGAGAGCACACCGGAACTCGAGCGGTCGAGCGAGACGGAGGCGATGCCTTCGATCCTGGCCTCGTAAGACCGCCTCTCGGGATCGAAGACGCGGACCTCAATGTCGGCGCGGTTATCGGGGCGTCGCTGGACGACCTCGCATTCCTTCGGGAAATCCACGATCCAGGGCGTCATGTTCGTCTCCTCGCAGGAGGCAAGAGGACACGACCCCGCAGTCGCGGGGTGTCCCTCCGAGAATCGCCGAGAGCGGGCAAGCCGGGGGGACGGGCGCGGGCGTCGTTTCCTTCCACACAAGGGCATTGTATATTGTAAAGGAGACAGGGCAACGGAGTCGGCGGTGAAGGAGAACGAGGTGGCGAAGACGTGCATCGCATGCGGGATGCCCATGGAGAAAGAGGCGGATCACGCCAGGGGCGATCTCACGAAGGACTACTGCGTCCACTGCGCACGTGAGGACGGCTCGATGCAGAGCTACGAGGAGAAGCTCGCGTCCTTCACGCGGTTCCTCGTGCGGACGAAGGGGCTAGACGAGCGAGAGGGGGGCGCACAGGCGCGGCGACGGATGAGGGGCCTGGCGGCGTGGAAGGGGCGGAGGTGAGCGGGGGCCTGCACGCCTATTCTGGACAAAGACACAGAGTATAAGCCGGGGGACTTGAAAAGCCCCCCGGCACCCCCCTTCCAGGGGCGGCGGGAACGCTGGCTCAGAAACAGAGGTCGGCCGCGTCCCGTGAACCTCTCCGCGAAAGCCTCGCCAAGAATCTTTCGGCGGAACGCCGAAAGGCGCCGTCGCGGAGAAGGGATGGGCGAGCCGCCGAAACGGCTGCCACGAAGGCGCGGCCGACGCATGCAGCATGCGGCCCGGGCAGGCCAGCACATCCTGTTTATCGGCATGGGAAGGCGGGGGACTGCAGCCCCCAGGGGAGAAGTGATAGAGCGATACGGGCCGGGAGGCATCCAGGAGCCAGAACGGGGAGGTGAGAGGGGAAAGGGAGGACGGGATGGGGAGGATAAGGAGGAGGGACAAGAGCATCTCCCGCAGAGACGCGGAGGGCGCAGGGAAAAGAGAAGAGGGCAGGGAGGAAGCGATCAAATGATAGAGCCGGATGCGGACGTCACTGCGGGGCGGACGCCGGCGGGGGGAGGAGGTCGCGGCTTTCGATGAGGCGGCGTTCTCTGAAGGGGGCGTCGGAGACGCACGCGGAGAGGGCCTGTCGCACCTTTTGCACTTGGGAGGGATCGAGGGCCTGGATGGGGGAGCGCGGCGCGCCCATCTGTGCGCCGAGCAGGTTCAGGATGGCGTAGGTCGTGGGACCGAACTCAAACATGCCCTGGACGCGAATGACGCGGGCGACTTTCCAGTGGAGGTCCTGCGCCGTAGCGAGGTCGCCCTTCGCGTAGGCGTTGAAGATTTTGACGAGCGGTTCGGGGATGAAGTTCTGGGCGGCGCCGACCCCCCCATCGAGAACACCCATGGCCAGGCCGCCCAGCAAGGTTTCCTCGAAGCCGGTCATGAGGGCGACATGGGGGAGGTCGAGCTTGATCTCGATGGCCTTCCAATAGTCCAGATCGGAGAACTTGATCCCGATGCAGTGGGGGACGCTGCGGGCGATCTCCACGAGATCGCCGGAGGCGAGCTGGACTTTGGTCAGACCCGGGACGTGATAGTAGACGATGGGAAGGGCGGCGGCCTCCTGGATCGCGGCGAGGAAGCGGATGATGGCGGGGGTGCTGGTACCGTAGAAGATCGGGGGGATGGCGCTGACGGCGCTAGCGCCGGCCTGGGCGGCGGCCCGGGCCAGGCGAACGGAGTCGGCGGTGGTCATGGCGGCGACATGGACGTAGACGGGGATTCGGCCGTCCACCTCGCGGATGACGAGACGGACGATCTCATCGCGCTCGTCGAGGGTGAGATAGGGAGCGCAGGCGGTTCCCCCGGCGACCCAGACGCCGCTCACGCCGGCGGCGATCACGGCGCGGACGTGGCGGATGAGGGGCTCGAGGACAACGCGACCGCTCTCATCGAAGGGGGTGGGCAGGGCGGGAATGACGCCTCGGAGGGCGAGCATGGAGGACTCCTTAGCAGCTTTCGGACGAAGTGTTATGAACGATCGCGTCGGTCCTGTCAACCGGAAAGCGCGGAAGTCGAGACCGGCCGGGCGGACGGGGTTGACTTGGGGCCGAGTGTCGGGAGAATTGACAGCGTATAGAGAGGAGAGGCATGGGCTTCGACCCCAAGAGAATGCTGAGGCAGTTCTTCCAGGAGCGAGGGCTGGGGCGGTTCGAGCTCCTGGATCTCATCAACTCCGGATCGATGTCGGAGATGCGCAAGGCGATCGACCGGCAAAGCGGGCGCGTCCTGTGCGTGAAGCTCTACAACCGGGACGGACAGTTCATGCGCGAGGCGATCGAGAAGAAACACCCGGAGATCCGGGAGACGATCCTCTCCATCCGTCACCCGAACCTCCTGCACACGTATGAGATCGGGATGGAAGGCAAGCGGATGTACGCGGTTCTGGAGTACATCGAGGGGAGCACGCTGGGACGGGCGATGCGGGGGGACTTTCCGCCTTTCGCGTGGTGGTTCGAGATCCTCAAACAGATCGTGACGGCGATGCGGTATCTGCACGAGGAGTCGAAGCTGGTGCACCGGGATTTCAACCCGTACAACGTGATGATCGCGGCGGGGAACCTGGTCAAGATCGTGGACCTGGACTTCGCGTACCCGATCGGGAGCGACGCGACGGGTCTCTACCGACGGAGCGGCACATTGGGGTACATGGCGCCCGAGCAGGTGAAGGGTCTGGTGCTCGACGAGCGGGTGGACGTCTACTCCTTCGGGGCGAGCGTCTACGAGATGCTTACGAGGCAGAACCCGTTCCGCGACACGTCGAGCGACGACCGGTCGGTACGGGAGGAGCGTTCGCGGGCGAAGCACCTGCAGGTGCTACCCTCCGCGCCCAGCAAGCACAATCCGCTCGTGCCGTCGGAGTTCGACGCGATCGTGATGAAGTGTCTGGAGCAGAGCCGGCTCGACCGCTACAACAACTTCGCGGAGATCCAAGCCGCAATGGAAGCGATCGAGCCGAAGATCCGCCCGTCCGTCTAGGACGGGAGCGCCCCCGGGGGGGGCAGTGCCTCCCCACTTCCATGGAAAGGACAAGCATTGAAGAAGATCCTCATGGCCGCGCTGATCGCGCTGTCCCCGGCGGTGCTGTGCGGGCCGGCCCCGGGGGCGGGTGTGCCGGACGAGAAGGAAATCGGGTCGCTCATCCAAGCGTTGAGCGACGACGCGAAGCGCGAGGCCGCGCAGGACAAGCTCTGGGAGATCGGGCCGCCCGCGGCCGGGGCGCTGCGGCGGGCGCTTTTCGAGCGCGAGGCGAAGACGCGGGAGAGCGCGGCGCAGATCCTCGGACGGATGCGGGCCGCTGACGCAGCGGACGATCTCGCGCGGGCGCTGGAGGACCCGGAGAGCAAGGTGAGGGTGGCGGCGGCGCTAGCGCTCTCGGAGATCGCGGAGAAGCGGACTTTAGGGGCGCTAGCGCGAGCGGCGAGACACGAGGACGAGCGGACTCGGGCCGCAGCGGCCTTCGCGCTTGGGCATATCCGGGACGATCTTTCGCTAATGGTTCTAGCGGGCCTAGCGCGGGACGACTCGGGGGAGGTGCGCTCGCAGGCGGCGACAGCGATGGGGCTTTTGGGGGACGTCCGCATCGCTTCGATCCTAGCATGGATGGCGCTCAAGGACCCGTACGCGGAAGCGCGGGCCTTAGCGGCGGGGGCGCTGGGCGACCTCAAGGCGGAGGGGGCGGCGCTGGCCTTAGCCGGGGCGCTGGGGGACGAAGAGACCGTAGTGGCGAACTACGCGGCGCGGGCGCTAAGGACGCTCACGGGGAAGGACTTCGGGTTCAGCGCGCACGGGACGCAGGAGGAGAAGGAGGAGGCGCGGCGCAAGTGGCTAGCGTATCTGGAGGCGGACAGGAAACGTTTCGGGGCGATCCCGCAGTCGCGGGACGGGGCGCTGGAGAAGCTCGCGGAGGAGCGCCTGTCGGGGGACGAGGGAGTCACCGCTCTGTCCGGGGAAGAGAGGACGACGGAGGAGACGGGCAGGACTTCGGCGAGGACGCTTTACAACCTCGCCGCCGCGCAGCATCAACTCGGGAATCTGAGCGAGGCGATGGTCCTGTACCAGCAGGCGCTGGAGCAGGACAAGAGACTCGCGCAAGCGCACGCGGGGATGGGCCTCATCCTCTTAGCGGAAGGGGCGGCGGACGCCGCCGTCAAGCACCTCGAGCAGGCCCGGAAGCTGGAACCGACGAATGCGCTCATCGAGGGGAACCTAGCCCGAGGGTATCTCGCCGTGGGGGAAGACGGCAAGGCGTTGGAAAGCGCGCGGAGGGCGTGGTCGGGCAGTCGCCCCGCAGTCGCGGAGCCAGCGGATGCGGGAAGGGCCCGGGCGTATTTGGCGGGGATCGCGCTTGCGGCGGGGCTGGACACCTCCGATCTCGCTTTCGCGGACGAGGTGGTGCGCGAGGCGGGGAGCGCGCGTGCCGCAGTCGCGGGACGGAGCCTCTACGGGGCGTTCCTCTTCGCGTGCGGCGAGGAGCGGTCCGCCTGGAAGGAACTCGAGGCCGCTCGACAGAGCGGGGCGCTCGAGGAGCATGGGATGATAGCGCTCGGGCGGGCGCTCTTGCGAAGCGGAAAGAAGGCGGAGGCGTGCGCGCTAGCGGTGGGACTGGTGGGGAAAGCTTCCGCGAGGACGACGGCGGAGTGCGCGGACATCCTCTTGGCGGCGGGACGGCTCGAGGACGCGCGGACGGTTCTCCTGACGCTCGCCGGCGATCCAGTGAGGAACAGCGCGGTGGAGCGCGAGCGGGCGATCCTCGCGGCGGCATCGGGGAACGCGCGCGAGGCGCAGGGGATAGCGCTGCGGCTTCTGTCGACCCCGCGGTCGCGGGGGGACGCACGGACGCTCGCGCTCCTAGCGGACACGTTTGCGCAGTTGGGGGATGCCAACTCGGCGGGCATCTACTACCGGCAGGCGCTCTCCCTGAACGCCGGCCTCGAGGAGGCCATCCGAGGGCTGGCGACGCTGGCACTGAGCCGGGACGGACAGCCCGAGGCGATCCGCGTCCTCAAGGAGGGGCTGGACGGTTCGCCCCGGCGCAACACCAGGTTGCTGGCGATGCTAGCGCGGGCGTACAGCGCGGCGGGGATGGACCGGGAGGCGGGGGAGGTGGCCACCGTCGCGGTGGTCGAGAATCTGGAGGCGGGTCCGCTGTATCTCTTAGCGGCGTATTCGTGGGAGGGGACGGGGGAGGACGGCCTAGCGCTCGACGCGCTGCGCAAGTATGCGCGCGAGATTCCCGGAAGCCGATCGTTCTCGGCCTTGGCGCGGTTCCTCGCCACGTGCGAGAAGACGGAGCTGAGGAGCGTGCAGGAGGCGGTCTTCTTCGCGCGATTAGCGGTGGAGCAGGCGGAGGACACGGAGTCGCTGGAGGACGCGGCGACGGCGCTGCGACGCTCGGGGGACATCGACGGGGCGATCGAAGCGCTGGGGAAGGCGCTTCTGATCAAGCCGAACGACCCGCGCCTCACGGAGTCTCTCGTCTCGTGCCTGCGCGAGAAGAAGGACCTGAAGGAGATAGGCGCCACTGGAAGCGGCCAGAAGTAGCCACGAGAGCGGCCGAGGCGAGAGCTTGGGGGGAATTGTCTTTCTCGTGTCCTTAGCTCTTCTAGCGCATGAGATCGTGATCCTGCGGCTTTTGGCGTTCGCGCAGTGGGCGCACGTCGGGTATCTGGTCGTGGGGGTGGCGCTCGTGGGGTTCGGGGCGGCGGGGGTCGCGACGGCGCTCCGGGGCTGGAGGCTATCCGCTCACGCGCGGCGAATCGTCACGGCGGGGGCGGTGCTCTTCGCGTTGTGCCAAGGGGGCAGTTATCTCCTCTTACACAGATTCTCCTTCAACACGCTGGCTCTCCTGTGGGATGGGAGGGAGATCGTCAAGCTAGCGGTCGTCTCGGCGGCACTAGCGATCACGTTTTTCTTCGGGGCGCTAGTGATCGCGGCGGCGCTGGCGACATCCTCCCGGCGCGTGGGGAGGGTGTATGCGATGAACCTATTCGGGAGCGCCGGCGGCGCGATCCTGGGGGTGGCACTCTACGCGCATTCGGCGATACGAGGAGGGGCGTTAGTCGCGGGGGCGCTCCTTGCGGGACTGGGGCTTGTCCGGCGCGCGCGAGGCGGGACGGCGGTCGCGGCGTGTGGAATATCGGTCGCGCTCTTGGCGCTAGCGGCGATGGGCGTTCCGGCGCCGAGGGTGAGCGAGTACAAGGGCTTGGCGAGGCTGCTCCAGCAAGAGGGGGCGAAACGAGTCGCGACGGAGACGGGCTTGCTCAGCCAGCTCGACGTGATTGAGCCGGGGAGGATGCCGCTACGTTATGCGCCGGGGCTCTCGATCCTCTCGCCCGAAGAGATCCCGCGGCAGCTAGCGTTCACGAGGGACGCGTCGCCGTCCGGGGCGCTTACGGAGTTCCGTTCCCCCGAGGAGCTTGCGTTCCTCGACTGGACACTTGAGGCCCTGGGGCCGCGTCTCAGGCGTGGAGGGAGGCTCGCAGTCCTTGGGCTGGGCTCGGGGTACGAGGCGCTCTACGGGCGGCACTTCGGCTTGGAGATCAGCGCAGCGTGCGAGATGGACGCGTCGGTCACGAGCTTTCTGCGGTCGAGCAGTCGCGGGATCGGGGAGACGTACGAGAGGGCTGTCGGGGCGGTCGAGGTCGAGCCGACCTGCGCCCGGAAGTTTGCGGAAGAGGGCCGCGGGCCCTATGACGTCGTGATCCTAGCGGAGGAGGGCGGGGAGCTCTCGGGGCTTTCCGCGACGGAGGCGAACTTCATCCACACGGTCGAGGGGTACAGGAAGCTTCTGCAGCTTCTCAGCGCAAGGGGGATTCTCTCGATCCGGGTGCGCGCGGAGGACCCGCCCCGGGCGTGGCCGCGGGTGCTGGCGACTTTAGCGGCGGCCGCCCGCGCGGAGGGGATTCGGACGCCGGCGGAGCACATCGCGGCGGTGCGCGACGCACTGAACGTCGTCGTCCTTTACAACGCGTCGTCCTGGGATGAGGAGGAGCTCAAGGAGGCGCGCGCGTTCGCCGAGGGACGCGCCTTCGATCTCGTGTGGCTCCCCGACATGCGCCCGGAGGAATCGGAGCGGTTCATCCAGCGGGAGGAAGCTCGCGGGCCGGGGACGCCCGCGCTCCCAGGGAGCTACGAGGCCGCACGCGCGCTCCTCGGGGACGGAGCCGACGACTTCCTTGCCTCGTATCCCTTCCGCGTGGCGCCCGCGACGGACGACCGTCCTTTCTTCCACCACCATTTTCGATGGGGGGCGCTGACGCAGATCCTGCGTATGGGGACGCTGGGGGTGGCGCATCTCGAGTTCGGATACGCCTTAGCGGTGGCGTTTCTCCTTGTGGCGGCGGTGCTGGCGCTCGTCGGGACGTTCGCGCCGATCCTAGCAGCGGGAGCGGGGGCGCGCGCGAAGGGGTGGGCGGCGGGGATCGGGTATTTCTTCGCCATCGGTCTTGCGTACATGATGGTCGAGATGACGACGATGCTGCGCATCGAGCGGGCGGTCGGGCATCCGGTGTTGGCGATGGCGACGACGGT
>JAZDKG010000114.1:0-2729 GCA_043803205.1 Planctomycetota bacterium | reverse complement strand
CGGGGAAGCGATGATCGTTCACACCCAGAAGGGGGCGTCGGAGCTGGAGGCGATGCGGCACCTCCCGGCGGGAGAGCACAAGGTCGCCGTCAAGTGCGAAGGGAACTCGCGGCTGTCGTCCCTGGTGGTGCGATCGATTCCGGAGCTCCTTCACGCCGGTGTCGGGTATGAGCCGAGCCCGCTCATGGGAGGCGGGTATGGGCCTTATGATTGGGCGTTTCTGGGTCGGATCGGGATGCTGGACAACACGAACGTGATTCTGGAACGCGCACCCAAGCCGGAGAACGCGGCGGGCGTCGAAGAATGGCTGAGAGCCGGCAAGCGGCGGCTGGCGTATTACAACGTCTATTGGATCGTGCCCAAGGGGCAGGTAGTCACGGCGGATATCGCGTTCGCGAAGTGGACGGGGTCGGCCGGCTTCCAGAGCGACGGATACGGCGGGATCGTGGTGGACGAATTCTCCGGGGGGTATCCGGCCGGCGAGGAGGCGACCGCCATGATCGAGGCGGTCAGCCGGATCGGCGGCGACAGACGTTTTGCCGGCAGAGTTTTCTATCCCTACTGCTCGGGGATGTACACGGGGAAGACGGGCAAGGTGTTTCTGACAGCGGTGCTCGCGCACGGGTACAAGTTCGCCGAGGAGCGGTACCTCGCCGAGCAGCGCACGGAGGCGGAGGCGCGCAAGTACCTGGGTCGGGAACTGCGCCAGCACATGTACCGGTACAACTCGACGTTCGGGGACTGCGCGAAGGACATGATCGTCAATCTAGGGTACATGTCGGCGCCGCCCGAGACGCTGAACGTGAATCCCTGCACGGACTTCAAGGTGTTCATGGATATGCAGATGAACATGATCGCGAACGACCCGGTCTTTTTCGGGCTGTATGGCGTGGCGTGGTATCACGTCGCTTACGCCGATGAGGAGATCATCCGCTGGACGGCAAAGCTCTACCGCCACTACTGCGTTGAGGGGAAGCGCGAACGGTTGAGCAGCGATCCGTACGAACTCGACTACGTTGAAAACCCGGACTTTGAAAGCGGCACGGAGGGCTGGACGTTGGCGCCGGCGGAGATGGGCAGCATCCGGGCGGACCGCGCGCCGGGATATGCGTGGCTCCAGGGCCGCTACCCGTGGACGACGGAAGGGGACACGTTCCTGGTGACATGCCGGAGCGCCAAAGCGCCCAATCGGTTCCGCCAGGAGATCCGGAACCTGACTCCGGGCAGGCTCTATTCCATGAAGATGTTCGTCACCGATCGGAAGGACCTCGTGGAGAAGGAGTCGAGGGCGCGCGAGCATCCCGTGAGCGTGAAGATCAGCGGTGTGGAGATCATCGACAGGGATTTCTTCAAGCAGGTTTACGGCAGCGGCTTGGCCGGGCACGGGTACGGCGGGTTCGGCCGGGAGAAGCAGCTCTACATCACGTACTCGCTGGTGGTGTTTCGGGCGTCAGCGGAAAGGGCCGAGCTGAGCGTGTCGGACTGGGCCAGCGATGATGCGCCGGGAGGACCGATCGGTCAGGAGCTCGCGTTCAACTTCTTCGAGGTGCAGCCATACCTGGAGAAGTAATCGCGGGAGAGGCGGCGGGGAGACGTAAGGAGCGCAGTGCATGGCACGGGACAAGGAAACACGGCGTAAGGAGCTTCTAGGGCTCCTCGGGGAGCTGCCCGATCGAACGAGGAAGATCGAGGCGACGAAGGTGGCGGAGGAGAAGCGCGGGACGTACGTCCTGGAGAAACTGTTTCTCTCTCTCAACGACTGCGAGCCGGTGCCGGCGTATTTCGCGCGGCCGGAGGGCGCACGCGGGGCTCTGCCCACGGTTCTCTACAATCACGCGCACGGCGGGGACTATGAGCTGGGGAAGGAAGAGTTTCTCGTGGGGCGGGACGCCCTCCAGGAGCCCGCGTATGCGGAGGAGCTCACGCGGCGAGGGTACTGCGCGCTGTGCATCGACACATGGGCGTTCGGCGAACGGCGGGGACGCACCGAGTCGGAGATCTTCAAGGAGATGCTGTGGCAAGGCCGGGTCATGTGGGGGATGATGGTGTATGACAGCCTGCGGGCGATCGACTACCTGGTCACGCGTCCCGAGGTGGACGCCGCCCGGATCGCGACGCTGGGGATCTCGATGGGGTCCACGATGGCGTGGTGGGTGGCGGCGCTGGACACGAGGATCAAGGTATGCGTGGACATCTGCTGTCTCACGGACTTTCACGCCCTGATTCAGTCGCGCGGCCTCGACGGCCACGGGATCTATTACTATGTGCCAAGGGTGCTGAAGCACTTCACGACGGCGCAGATCAACGCGCTCATTGCGCCGCGGGCGCACCTGTCGCTGGCGGGGAACTACGATTCTCTGACGCCGCCGGCGGGGCTTGAGGCGATCGACGCGGAGCTGAGAAAGGTCTACGCAGGAGAAGGCGCGCCCGAGGCGTGGAAGCTCCTGCGGTACGAGATCGGTCATTTCGAGACGGCTCACATGCGGGCGGAGATCGTCTCATTCCTTGCGCGGTGGCTGTGAGCCGGGGGAGGAGGGCGAGTCGGAGATCGTGCAGGGGGGTGGTGCCGGGAAGGCGCTAACGCTGTCGGTACGCGCTCTGAGATGGGAGGGGCGGCTTGAAATCGCGTAGCGTCTTCGCGCCACAGCGTAGAAAGCGCGGGCCAAGGGAAAGCATACTTCGGCCCCTCCAAGACGCGCCACAACGCGCCTAACAGCGTCTGGCGCACC
>JAZDKG010000113.1:0-15364 GCA_043803205.1 Planctomycetota bacterium | reverse complement strand
CCTGAAAGTGCGCGGGTCTTTTCATGGATCATGAACAACTACTGGAACGTCAACTTCCCGGCGTCGCAGCCGGGACCCATGGGCGTGCGATATAGCCTGACGGACACAACGGATGGTTTCAAGGCGGCCGACGCCGTGCGTTTCGGCTTGGAGGTTGCCTCGCCCTTGGTAGCGCTGCCTGAGGCGGCCGTTGATTTCCCAGGCACGGCTTCGGATGTGTCCGTGTCGGTCGCGCCGGACCACGTGCTCCTGACCGCCATCCGGCCGGCTCCCATCGGCGGGCCCGGCGTATGGCTGCGGCTGCAGGAGGTCGACGACAAACCGATCGTCGCCAAGCTCAACCTTCGGAAAACGCCGTTCCGGAGCGCAGAACGGCTGATAATACTCGGTCGCGCAGGTGAGAAACTTCCTATAGTAAAGGGTATCGCTGCAGTTTTCCTCGCTCCTCGGGAATCCGTCTGGGTTGCGCTGGGCTGATCTTCAACGGCAGACCTGTCTCTCCCGAAAACTCCGTCTCTGTTGTAACCGTTGAAGTCACTTCGATTCTGGTCAACCACTTGATTGAGGGATAGGATCGCCGGTCCCGTTGATCAGGGAGGACCGTGGAGGGATGCTCTGTCGGTGATATCCACGCTATCCCGTCTGCTGCTTGCCAGCCGGGCTGGCTTGGCCGCCGAGAACCTCGCCCCTTGCCAGCAACTGGGCGTCCGGCGACCCTCCGGCAAGCGCTCTCGCAAGATTTGGCGATAACCTTCCTTGGCTCTCTCTTCTTCTTGCGCCCCTATCATGGTAGACCCACATGCTCAGAGGGAGGCCCGGCCATGAAGCTCGACGCCGCAATCCAGTGCTATTTGCGCCACCTTGCCGCCGATGGTTGCTACCGTAACACCATCCGATCATACCGCTTCGACTTGGGTACTGTGTTTCTTCCGGGACGACAGGGCCGCAGATGCGGCCAGCAATTATGTGTTCTGGCCCAGACGCGTTCCTGACGTGCTGCGTGGTGCTGAAGTGGCCGGACGAAAAGCCTCGCTCACACAATGCCGTTAGCAGTTTCTTCTCGCCGAGAACACACGTTTGTGGCAATGGGGATGCCGCGAGAGCGCGCGTCTCATGGCGAGCCGCTGTCTTTCGATCCTGCGGCCAGCCATGCGTCAAGTGGCATCGTCCAGAAGAGTACTACGCGTCGAGGCAGATCTGTCGCTCAATCTCTTGAGCATGGAGCTCAGCGTGAATGAGCGGGCTGTGTCGAGCGTCTAGGCGAGACAGGGGAAGGCCGGTCTCCTCCCCCATCTCTCGGCCTTCTTGTGAAAACTTTGTGAAAGCTCGGGCCCGGAAATCAATTATCTTGGGTGAGCTTGAGTGACATGCAGTGACATAGAGTGAAATTCCAACTTCTTGCCGACAGAGGGCTTGCGACATAACCGTTGGCACGTCAACCCTTTACGGAAACGCTGGCTCCGTGTCCCCCCCTCTCCGCCAACTTCTTCTATCCTTTCGCTATCTCTTATCTTGACCCACCTTGGCATCGGCGGGGGCGCCTTCCGGCCTGAGATCGAAGGCTTCGGGCGGGATCACATCCGCAACCGTCCCTCCCGACACGAGCGGACGGTCGGAGGTCACGAGCAAGCAAGGCCGCCCTTCAAGAGGCTTTGGGCGGCCTTGCGCGTCGAGCAGCTTGCCGAGCCCTCATCGAAGATCTCCCTCACCAACAATGCGCCGTCGTTCCTGTCGTCCGCCGACAGCCGCAGGTTGGAGAGCATGGGGTCGCGCTCATCCATCACCCCGTGGCAGGCCAAGTGCAGGACAAAGGGTCGCAGATGGGCGGGCCGCCCGTCGAAGCTCGTTCGTATCCTTTCCTTGTCCGCGTGCGGATCAGCCTCGCAATCCAATCCGCCCCGCCCGCCTCTTAGGGGGTCGGCGCCGCCTCGAGCGCGATGACGTACTCCCGCGCCTTGGTCCGGATCTCGTTGAACTCGGTCGGGGCAAAGTTCGGACATTGCGAATACAGGTCGGGGGCGTCCCATCCGTAGCGCGTCGGCGGCTCGCTGTGCCAGGTGTTCCAGTCCACTCGTTTGCGCAGGGCGTCAAGCCATGCCTTGGCCTCCTGCGCCGCGGCCTCACTCGGCTTCTTCGCGATGCAGTCCTCGAGCATCGTCAGCGTGCGATAGTCCTCGACCCCTTCGCGCCGTTCCTCCCAGCCCACGGAGGACACCGGCCCGGCGAGGCCCGGCAGCACGTAGTTGAAGACCGCGAAGCGGTCGCCCTCCCACGAATAGTGCTCCGTGTAGCACCAGAGGAAGTTGCCCTTAAGCCCCAGCGCCCACGTGTAGAGGCCCGGGTAGAACCGGTTGAACGTCGGGTTGGTCCCGCGGTGCCGGCAGTCGTAGGTCCACATCTTGTCCCCGCGCTCCCGGCAGAGCCTGGCGAGGTCGGGCGTGATCTCGCCGTTATGCACCTCCCACACGTCGAGGTCCTTGGCGAAGTATTCCGCGGACTTCCCGCTGATCGCCGTCACGATCCGCACCGCCGGCCGAAGGGGCTGGAGCTGCGCGAACACCTCGATGCACCGCTTGCCGCGCTCGTCGTCGAAGGTCGGCTCGTCGGGCCCATAGTACAGGAGCTCGGGCCAGCCGCGCTCCTTCGCGGCGGCGGCGAGCTTGGGCGCCAGCGCCTTCAGCTTGTCCGCGCTCAGGTTTCCGATTCCGCCCAGGAGCATGATCGGGACGTCCGGACGAACGAGCCCCGCGTCCCTCATCGCGTCGATCACGAGCGCGTCGGGCTTGCCCTCCAACACGACGTTGCCTTCCTGGTCGTGGAAGTTACCGCCATACACGTAGACCGTGGCGCTCGTCATCCCATGCGCCGCCATATCGCGATAGTAGGTTTCGAGCATCTCCCTGGTGCGGTACGCCTCCCGTTGCAGGGTCGTTGCGCCGGGTCGGAAATACATCCCGAACGCGATCTTCGCGCGCGGGAGCTTGATGGGCAGCACCTTCACCGTGAACGGGATTTTGAAGATCCGGCCGCCCGTGTCCTTGTCGACGATCTCGCGCTCGTGCACGACGAGCCAGAGAAGCCCCTGGTAGTCCCCCGGCTTGGCGTCTTCGGGGACGGAGACGTCGATCCAAAACACGGTGTTCCTGCCCGCCTCGATGCGCGCGGTAGCCTGTTCGGGAAGCCATTCCGGAATGCCCACGCGCCGACGCCCCTCGACCGGCGGCGGAGGCACCGCCCGGTCCTGGTACTGCACGGTCATGACCTTGAGCGCAAAGGGCGTCTCGCGCACCCACAGCCCGGACGCCCCCAAGTCCCGCAGCCCCCAGATCCCCAGCACGAGCGGCTCATGCTCCCCGGGAGGGCTCTGGCACACCGGTTCTCGAGCAAGATCCGCCTCGCTCGGCGGCATCCTCTCATAGAACGGCGACGCGTGGTCGCCCCACCACAACGCGAAGCCTTGGGCGTTTTGAGCCTCCGTGAACGCGGGTGCGCCGCGCTCGGGCGGCAGAACGTCAAGAAGACGCTCGTCGGCGACCTTCGCCCCCTCGTCGGCAAAGCCCGTCGCTGCTAGAAGAATCGCCGCCACGCTCAAGAGCATAACCTTGTCTGCCTTGGACATCTCTCCTCCCTTCTTCAAGAGATGGTTGCAAAAGGACGCCGACTCTCTGCCTTACAGCCACTCGATCGGTCTGACGACCAACTTCAAGCCCATGGGCAAACCAACCGGCTCGCGCGTCATCCTTTCAGAAGCTCTCAGCCTCCAGCCGGACCCGGATCGCCCCGGGATCGAAGCGGAGCGTCGCCCACCTTTCGTCCCCATGAACGCCTTGCCGTTGGACGATAGCCCCTTGCGCGCCGGCGAGTTCTCTCCCACGCCACCGCAAACCCATACGAAACCGATATCCCTCCGGAACGGCCTCAACCCAAGGGGGAAGCTCGGCCTCGACAGTGAAGACGTCGTCCCTCCAGCGGGTAGCGCGGACTGAAGCGAAGGTCCCGATCACACGCGGACCGGTCGGCGTCCCCTTCTGCACACGTATCCGGTGTTCGCCCTTCCTGTTGGGGAGGAACACGTGTTCGTCGTCGAAGTAGCGCCAGTCCTCATCGTCAAGGGCGACCTTCGCCACGGGCCAGGGGACTTTCACGCGCGGGGCGAAGATGAGGGGAGAGACGTCCTCCACGCGAACCGTCGCAGACGCGTTCTCGTCATCACCCTCCACATCCTTGAAGCGAAGCACATACTGACATCCCCACCCGGGCGCGATCACCCCATCGAGAAAGCCGCCGCTGCAAATCCTCGCCTCGTGGTCCTTCGACAGATAGATCTTGACCAAGTCCAGCTCAGGGCTTTCGCGCGAACGCTGCGCGCCCCTTGTAATCCACCATCCGTCTTCGAAGACCCAGTAAGGCCCTCCGCCGGCGCGCTTCACCCGCACCGCGCACGCGCCGTCGCAGCGTTCTTCGTTCGGGACCGTCTCCCCCACGTTGACCAGCGGCGAGGGGGGAACCGTATGGGCGAAGTCTCCCAGGGCGATATCGATCCCGAAACGCTCATTCGCGGCCGCCCCGTGCTTGATCAAGATGCAAGCATGCTGCGAGGCGAGTGTCCACCGTCCTTGTGAGTCCTCGCGCCGAAACCTCATCATTACCACCGGCGAGTCAAACCGCCCTCTCGCGCCGAACCACCGGTCCGTCACGTCGCTGGGCAGTTCCCCGCAAGGCGCCAGGCCCACGCGCGAGACAAGGTGGCCCGGCACGCCCTCACATCGTCGATCCACGTCTATGGATATGACTGCCGAATCGGCGACGAGGTGTATCCGATAGTCGTCCTCGATCCTTCCGGCCTTGGTGGTATAGACGACCTTCACCTTGAGGACCGCGGCTGCGCCTGCCTCCTCGACGCATTCGACATGGCAGGACGAGGGAGGCGTGTGTCCAGCATCCACGATCAGCAGTTCGTCGGTCACGAGCCGGCGGGTCGTCTCGAGGAAATCGGTGTAGTTGCCCCGGCCCGCGACGTCGGCGTGAAGCTCGATGCGGCCGTTGTCGCGGACGTATGCCCGGAAGTAGTTGTTCTGGATGAAGCGCGTGCCCTTGGGGTGCGCGACGCGGGGAAAGGGCCCGTCGGCCGCCGTCGTGAAGAGCTCGCCCGCAACGGCCGCGCGGACGGGGTCCTGGGAGACTCCGAACGCGTAGCGACGCATCTTCTCCGAGATCAGCGGCTCATTGATCCACCACGTCGCCGTGGTGACCGCCTCACGCGGGGCGATCATCTTGGCGCGATAGAGGTTGCTCATCTGTTCGACGACGGCGTCGGCGCCGGCAAAGGCGCTGAAGAGCCCCCAACCGGGATCGTCGCACTGGAGGTCGCGCGCCTCGGCCTGACACCCTACGAACTCCACGCCATATCTCAGGACGATCGGTTTCCCTTCATATACCTCGATGGGATACGGGGGCTTGTTCCATCGCGCGCCGCCATAGAAGTGGTCCCGCCCATCGCTCAGGTGAAAGGCGTAGCTGCGGATGTGATGGGGCGCAGCGTAGTCGTAGACGGACGACGCTTCGCGGCAATAGAGCCCCGGCTGCTCGTCCCAGAGGAGGTCGGGGATCTTCTCGGGGGGCACCGAGTGGCCTTCGGAGCCGAGACCGTCGACCTGGGCACCCCAGCCTTGCGCGCAAACGTCGCAGACCTTCTCAGCGAGCTCGCGGTGGATGCTCGAGACGATGCGCCACCATTCCTCTCTGGAATCGAACGGGAACTTGTGGTGAAGAAACCAGGCGACGAGGTATCCTCGCTCGTGCGCGCGACGGTTGAACGCGCGGAAGGTCTCGATCGTCCACCGGTGCTCCTGGGCGTCGTCGGGCCGCTCCTTGAAGGCGTATTGCGCCCACATCCTGTGGCGGTAGTCCTCGGAGTCCGGAAAAGCGCTCTCCTTATTGGACGGATAGAGATCGACGTAGTTGGCGCCCCAGGACGCGGGCTCGTCGATGGCGACGCGCACGGCGTTCTCCAGGGAAATCTGCTTGTACTTCGGGCGCTGATACGAAAGCGGCACATGGAGTCCCCACGCGGGGCAGAGCGGAACCGAGCGCGGACGTTCGCCTCTGTCGGTCATTGGTCATCTCTCAGAATCGGGTGTGCCTGCCGGATGCTTGGATCATGGTCTGATCTTGAGATCTCATCCGAGAAGTGCGTCATGCGTATGACCCCGTCTCGTTGACCGCCTCGACAAAGGCCAGGAGGTTTTCCCAGGGAACCTCCGGCTCCACGACGTGGGTCGGCGCGACAATCAGGCCGCCGCCGCGGCCGACCGTGCGAATGCGTTCGGTCACCACTCGTTTCACTTCCTCGGGCGTGCCGAAGGGCATGGTGGTCTGCGTGCCGACCGTCCCGTAGAAGCACAACTCATGTCCGAACCGGCGCTTGATGTCGCCCGGCTCCATGCACTCGGGTTGAACGGGATTGAGAACGTCGATCCCGACATCGATAAGATCCCTGATCAGCGGCTCGATCGCGCCGTCGCTGTGAAACATGACGACAATGTCCTGGTTCACGCTCCGGGCGGCATCGACGACTTTTCTCAGACGAGGCTTGTACCACTTGCGGAAAAGGTCGCGGCTCACAAGCAGGCTCTGCTGGGTTCCGAAATCGTCTGCAAGGAGAAGGGCGTCCACTCCCGTAACTGCCATGTTCTTCGCGAGCGCGATCATCGCGTCGGTGACGCGGTCGAGGAGGATCACGGCAAGGTCGGGACGCAGGACAAGGTCGAGGAGGTGCTCTTCCATGCTTCGCAGCTTGTAGGCTGGCCAGAGGACCGTGCCGCCGACGCTCAGGCAATGTCCGATGACGAAGTAGTCTTCCGCCTTGAGGCGGGCCACTTCCGCGGACAAGCCGGCATAGCGCGTCTCATCGGAGAAATCGGGAAAGGGGTATTCCTCGATTTGGGCAAGCGTCTCGCACCGCTCGAGGGGATGCAGCAAGTGCTCAAAATGGAGCTCCGGGTTCTTCCGCCAGTGTCCGATTCCCCATTCGTCCACACGGGCGCCTTCCGGGACATCTCCGAGGTAGCGGACCCAGTCGGGATGTTCGCCCAGCTCGGCCGCCTTGACGAACCGAAGCTCAAGACCGAAGCAACGACGGTAGTCATCCTCGTTAGTCCTCGATCTGAACTGCTCGACCTGGCTTGGGGACAACTCGAAATCCATCGGCGCACGATCGCCGACCTCATGTCGCAGGGCGGCGAGAACGCGATCCCGTCTTCTCATATTCGCGCTCTCCTAACCCTCATCCGTTTTCCCGAGCGAGGGCAGCACCATGCCCCCTTCCCGGATCACCGCAACCGCAGCGTCTTCTCCGACAGCCCTGTGGGCCCGGTCCAGCGCTTCGTCGAGGGTGCGGACGACCTCCTGATTCCGCAGGCCGTCCTTCGGCAGTCCGCGGCTGACCATTATACAACGGGACTTCCGCTGAAGCTCCAGGTGCCGATAGACGGCGCACGCGGTGCGCGAGCAGCAGTCCGCCTTCCCGCGACGCGTCCGCCAGAACGCATCCAGGCTCTCCCAGCGGGTGTCCAGCGCTTCCCGGTAGAATTCCCTCTCCTCCTCGCAGTCGCCCAAGCCTTCCGGGCAATCGGCCAAGACGATCCGGACGCCGCCATCGCGCACCACACGGGCGGCGGCATAGGCGGAGATCGCCGCCTGCGGCCAGTAGTGGTACTTGGGACTGGCGCTTGTGATGACGATGTCGGCTGGCCTGTCGAACACGAGTTCATTGGAGGCTCTGAAATGCGCGATCGCGGCGCGCTGCGCCTCCACAGGCGTGTCACAGAAGGCGCCGATGACCGCTTCATCCGACGAGCGCAAGACCACGTTGACAACCAGATCGAGATTCGCCATCTCCGCGACTTCGCGCGAAGCGAGCCAGAAAGGGTTGTCGTCCGTGCGGCCCAGATCGGACCGCGGATCGATCGAGAGGGCATGGGTTGCGTCGATGGTGCGCTTGCCGGCGATCCCGGGCATCAGGATCTTGCACCCCCCCGAGAAGCCCGCCCACGGGTGGATTTCGACGACGCCGATCCCGATGCGAAAATCCGCGTCCAGCGCCAGGCGGTTCACCCAGACGGGAACGCCCCCGGTCGTATCGCCCAGGCAGACGAGCTGCGCGTCGTTCCGGCAGTCGTGATGGACGATCTCGAGCTCATCGACGGCCGCGGGACCGAACTTGGCGACCTGCTCGGCGCGGCTCATCGGTCGATGATCGCCGGCGGCCACGAGCATCTTGACGCCCCGACGGACGCCGCGCGCTGCCAACGCCCGCCGCAGCGGGGGAAGGATCTCGTAAGCGGGCGTCGGGCGGGTGTAGTCGTCGCAGATGAGGCAGACGGTCTTGACGCTCCCGTTCTCGATTCTGCTGAGCGCCGACTGCGTAATCGTCCGCTCCAACTGCTCAGGCGATACCGCAACCGGCGGCGGTTCGAGGTTCGCCCGCGGCCGAATCACCCGGTTCTCCGGCAGCGAGAACTCGACCATCCCTTGACCGTATCGCAGTGAGAACAGGATCATTTCATCTCTCTTGCCGCCGCACAGACAACTACCCGCCAAGCGCGAGGCGCACACAGGAACTACGGATGCGCACGGGGTCCCCGCGCTCACCCATGTTACAGACGGACGATCCTGCGGGTCTCGTACGACTGTTTGGCCGCGAGAACGACGCGCAGATTCCGTTGCGCCTCCTCGAGCGTAGCGAGCTCGGATGGTCTCCCGTCGAGGGCGCCCAGGAACCGACTCGCCTGCGCGGCCAGCCGACGCAGCGCAAGATCCGCCGGTGACAGCCCTTCGTTGAACTTCCGCACCTCCCAGGTCCCGGAATCGTCGGCGGCGAACCGGAGCTCGCTCCGGACCATGTCGAAGACGAGGTTCCCCTTGGCGCCGATCACCTCCATCACGCAGACGTTGGGCTTCTGGAACTGATTGACGTTGATCTGCGCCAGGTTTCCGTCCGTGAGGCGCAGGCTGATGAGCGCGCTGTCCTCCACGTCCACTCCCTGGAGGACGAGCCGATCGTACATGGCGGAGACTTCCGCGACGTCCCCCATGATCCAGAGGAGGAGATCCACCATGTGGCTCGCCGCGTCCAGGATGGCGCCGCCCCCGGTCTCGCGTTTGGCGTAGTAGGTCCTCTGGAAGTCGGGACGGTACTTCGGGAACTCCTGGGACATGTTGATGTAGCACATGCGGGGCGCGCCGATCTTTCCGCTCAAGATCTCCTTGCGGAACTGAGCCGTTTCGGGCGACGCCCGTCGGACGTAGCCGACGTGGGCAAGGAGCCTCTTCGCGTTCACCGTCTCGATGAGATGGTCCACGCCGTCCATTGTGACTGCCAGCGGCTTCTCGAGGAGAAACGACACCCCCGCGTCGGCGCACCGCTGCGCGATGGGGACGTGGAGATGGGCCGGCGCGCAGATCACCGCCGCGTCGAAACCGGAAAGGTCCGCTTCGCCGATGTCCGCGCAAGCAGATTCAACGTCACACGCCGCCGACAACTGGTTGCGCTTCGCCGCATCCGGCTCACAGACGGACATCCGCACGTCCCCGACCTCAACGAAGGCGCGGAAATGGCGCTGTCCGATCCCCCCCGCCCCGACGAGCAAGATGCGTTTCATCCGCCATATCCCTCCAGCAACGGGGCGCCGCCTCCGTCCCGGGATCCGCGCGCGGCCGCCCCCTTCCGCGTCCAAACCGGTCCCGCCTCTCCGTATTCTTCCACGATGCAGCCGCGGAAAGCAAGAGCCGCCTCTGCCGTCGGGAGGACGCTGGACAGAAGCGCTTTGCGAAAAACGCTTGCACTTGCCCTGAGCGGCCGTATTTTCTCCGCAAACGCCCGTCGAGGGACCACGCAGGAAAGGTCGACCGCCGCACCTCGCAAGTCCTTGCGCAGACTCCTGGAGCGTGCATGTACCACAGCATTCGACATGGTCAGCGTCACGTCTTTCTCGCGGCCTGGATCGCCTACGCCGGGTACTACCTGTGCAGGCTCAACTTCGGACAGGTGCAGGCGGCGCTGGGCGAGGAGCTGCACCTTGGGCCGCTGGCGCTCGGAAAGATCATCTTAGCGCACTCGGTCCTCTACGTGGTGGGACAGTTAGCCAACGGCATGATCTGCGACCACGTCGGCGCGCGCATCATGGCCGCCACCGGGGCGTTCGGCTCGGCCGCCATGTGCGCGCTTCTCCCCGTCTTCCGAGACCCAGTCGCGCTCATGGTCGTCTGGGGCGCCAACGGGTACTTCCAGTCGATGGGGTACAGCGCGTGCGTCCGGGCGCTGGCAAACTGGTTCGAGCCCTCCCGACGCGGACGGCTCAACAGCTTCTTCGCACTGAGCTACCAGACGGGGCCCGTGTGGGCGTGGATGTTAGCGGCGGCCGTCGCCTCGGCCTGGGGCTGGCGGTTCGCCTTCTACGTTCCGGCGGGGATCCTCACGTTGATCGGCATCTTCGTCGCGGTGCGACTCCTCGACAGCCCCGGGGACGCCCTTCTAGCGCCCGGCGCCGCTGCCCCGGACGTCCGACAGCGCGCCGATGCGGTCAAGGCGACGCTCCGAAGCGCGTGGGTATGGTCGGCCGGTATCGGGGCGAGCTTCGTCTCCATCGCCATGTACGGGGTCACCTACTGGCTTCCCAACTACCTGCAGGACAAGCTCGGCGCGACGGCCCAACTCGCAAGCGCTTGGCGGGCAGCCCTCTTCCCCTTGGCTGGAGGCCTGGGGGCGCTGGTCGCCGGCTGGATGAGCGACCGGCTCCTCAAGGGACACCGGATCATCCCCGTTCTCAGCGCGTCCTCTCTCCTCGGAGGGATCGCCATCTGGGCGTTCGGATTCTGCGACCCCGCCCATAACCTCGCGCTGAGCGCCCTTGTCCTCGCGCTGAGCGGTTTCTTCATGTTCGCCTCGCACGTCCACGTCGTCGGGACGGTCGCCATGGAGCTGGGCGGTCGGGACGCCACGGGAAGCTCGGTCGGCATCATCAACGCCGTCAGCAACCTGGGCGCCATCGTCGCCTCGATCGGGACCGGCGCCGTCGTCGAGCGTCTCGGCTGGGGATGGGTCTTCCCGCTATGGGGCCTGTCCGTCTTGGCGGGAGCCGCACTCCTCGGGGCGCTCTGGTGGCGCCGGGCCTGAGCGCCGCGGGGACCAGGTCGCTGCAGAGACTCAACCGCCCGCGGACGCTCTCACTGTGAAGGCGCATGGGCCGCCAGCTCTTCGGCTTCCCGGCGCAGTTTCTGCGCCTCGGCGGACAAGGAGTCTTTCTGCCCGAGGACGTATCTTCGACGAAGGGCGTTGTATTCCTGGCAGCGGCTCTTGAACAGGGCCACGTCGTCTTCCCTGCCCGGGCGGATCGACTCGCAGCCGAGATAGATCCCCGTCCACGCCTTGCCCAAGGCGCGTTTGACAACCTCGATATCGTCGCGGCAGAGCGCGAGATCCTTGTCCGCCGCCATGACCGCGGCCAGGATCGCTTCCGCCTTGTCGCGAGCCTCCGACGCGGGCTTCATCCCGCCGGACTCGGCGGCCGCACGAGCGCGCCGCGCAACGGCGTTGTATTCCGTCAGGTCCAGCCCCCAGCGTTCCGCGATGAGCCGGTCGGCCCCCTGAACGCGCAGCGATTCCTCGACCGCATTCGCGACGATGCGCGCCGAGACGGCCGCAAACTGAGGCCCCGACGCCAAGAGGTAAATCCGTCCGTCGCCCGGATCGAGCGGCTCCACACCAAGAGCCGTCGCCCCATTCTCTGACACCTTCCGCAATGCATAGAGGTCGTATACGGCGCGATCGGGGGCGGCCCAAGCGTCGGGCAGCCGGACCTCGCCGCCCTGCGGCGCCTCCAAGTCCTCGTTCGTGGCGACCAGGAAGACCGGTCCCTCCCCGGGGTCACCCAACGCGCCGACGGAGACGCCGCGCTTGCCCGCGGACTGCGAAGGAGCCGTCACCGTCGGCCCCGTCACGGGCCGGGCGTCCAAGAGGAGCGGCCCGATCGCCATCCACTTCTCGCCGATCGCGGCCGCTTCCTTCATCAGGCCCGTGGGATTGCCGACCGGGTCCGCCATCCCAGCCGCTAGATCGAGATAGTGGATGAAGATCCCGAACGCCTTCGCGCCGTTGGCCATGGCCAGGTGCATCATCAGTCGAAACTCCTCCGGCGTCGGGCAATAGTAATCGAATCCCGTCTTGGCCCGGTACGCTGGAGCGTCGCCGAACGCCTGAGGCGTGAACCACTGCCGGCGGGCGCTCACCTCGTTGATCCGGCGGCACCACTCGCTGATCGACCACGGATCGCGTCGGCCGGTGCTCATGGGGTAGCGATCGGTCCACGCGACCGTGGTGAAGCGGTCGTAGTAGCGCACGATGTCCCAACTGTGCACGATGAAGAGCCCCAGCCGGTCGCCGTCCAGGCGATCGAAGATCTCCTTCACGCCCACGACGCCCCACAGGTCCTTCATCAGCGGCTCGTCGCGGATGTACCAGCCGACGATGTTCGTGAGGTCGGCGGTCTTAGCCGCAAGGTCCGCGACTGCTTTCTCCACGGGCTCTCGTCCCTCGGCCTCGAGCTTGTTCGTGAGACCGCCGGACGGCGACGCGATGATGTAAACGCCCAGGGGCTTCGCGGCACCCGCGATCTCCGCGAGATCGCCCCCCACCGCGAACGCCGTGTTCATGTGGCAGCGCACGAGCTCATCGAACGTCCCCTCCCATCCGCCGACATAGGGCGGGCGACCGTACACGCCGTAGAAGAAGATGTCCCGCAGCCGCGTGGGGATCTCCGGCGCGGGCCTCTTCAAGACCTGGATCCTCACCTCCTCCTCGGCCGCTTCCTCGGGCGTAAGCGCCCGGATGCGGATGTAGTCCACGTCGATCCACGCCGGCTCCCTGCACATCCGCGCGCCGATCTCAAGGCGGATTCCGGTGACCTTGCTGGGCGTCCACTGGCTCGGGACGGAGCTGTCCGGCGCGAACCGCACCTTCTCGACCACCCATTGCCCGGGATTCCTGTACGGCCCTGTCGTATACGCGGCGCTGGCGCTCCCGTCCGGCAGCTCGTACGCCCATAAAAGGTTGTACTGAGGCGAAACGTCATACGGCGCGAACTTCGGCTCCATCCGCCACCGGACCTCGAGGATCGGGTACTTCGGAATATCGATCTTCCCCCCCTCCAGGAGCGGCGCGTCGCCCGCATTCCACCCCCAGCTCAAGAACACGTAGTCCCCCGGGTGTGAGTCCGGACCGAACGTCCCGCCGAGATGCAGGACTCCGTCCTCGACCTTGACGTCCTCGATCTCCGGGCCGGGAACGGACCCGCCCGACTTGTTCACGCGTGTCAACTTTGCAGCAGCCAGGTCCGCAGGTCCGTCGAACTCCGCCGCCCACGCGACCGCGGACTCGTCCGCCGAAACGGCGGCAAGATATCCACCCGCCACGAGCGCGCCCACAAGCGCCATCACGGTCCAGATCCCTTCGATCAGCACGGCATGTCCTCCCTCTCGCGGTTTGAGACGACCTCGCGCTCGTTACGGCTCAGAAAGCGCTGCGCCGTTCGACGCGATCACTTTGCTGTACCAGCGGCCCGAGTCTTTGATGATGCGCCTCTGGGTCGGGTAGTCCACGTAGATGAGCCCGAGGCGTCTGCCGTACCCGAGGCCCCATTCGAAATTGTCCATGATCGACCACTGGAAGTAGCCCCGCACCGGGACGCCGTCTTCGCAGGCGGCGCGCAGGGCGGAGAGGTATCGTCTCAGGAAATCGATGCGCTGCGGGTCATGCACCTTGCCGTCCGACGCGATCCAGTCGGGGTTGGCCATTCCGTTCTCGGTGATTACGATGGGCTTGCCGTACCGCTCGTAGAGGAACTTCGGACCCCAGTAGAGAGCCTCCGGGGTCACGGGCACGGCGCCGATCACAAGCGGACCTCCGACGGGCTCCGCGACAGGTTCGGGTTTTCCGTCCTTGCCCATGCGCCGGCGACGCCCCCAGTAGATGTTGACGCCGCAGAAATCCAGCGGTTGCGAGATCGTTTCCAGGTCCGCACCCGTTATCTTCGGGACGGCCGCGCCGTAGTACTTCAGCCCTTCTTCCGGATAGCGGCCGAGGAAGATGGGGTCCATCCACCAGTAGTTCGGCTGGCCCACAAACTGGCTGCATATGGTGTCGGGATAGACGCTGTCGACCGAGAACATCGCCGTCCGCGCCGCCTCGACGTCCGCGGGGTCGTCCGTCGCCGGGATCCGCACAATGTAGGCGGGCGCCATCCCGACTCGGCACGGCCCCTTCGCGCGCGCGCGCAGCGCCTCCACCGCCTTTCCGTGCGCCAGTAGCACGTGATGGGCAAGGCGCAGCACGTCGGGCAGATCGAGCTTGAGCCCCGGCGCGTCCACCGCATCAATATGACCGTACCCCACGAAGCAGTTCGGTTCGTTCAACGTCATCCAGTTCGCGACCCTGTCGGAGAGCCTGTCGGCGATCACGCTGGCGTACTCGGCGAACCAGTCCGGGCTCTCGCGATTGAGCCAGCCCCCGCGGCAATAGAGCTCATGCGGGTAATCCCAGTGGAAGAGCGTCACGTAGGGCTCGATTCCCTTGGCGGTCAGCTCGTCGATCAGGCGGTCGTAGAAGCCCAGTCCCTTGGGATTGACCTTTCCAGTGCCCTCCGGCATGACCCTCGGCCAGGAGATCGAGAGCCGATAGGCCTTGAGGCCCACTTCCTTCATGAGGGCAACGTCCTCCGCGTACCGGTGATAGTGGTCGCAAGCCACGTCGCCGCTCTGTCCCATCCAGACCGCCCCGGGGCGCCGGCAGAAGACGTCCCAGGTTGAAAGCCCCTTGCCATCCTCGTACGCCACGCCCTCAATCTGATATGAGGCGGCGGCCGCGCCCCACGCGAAGTCCTTCGGAAACCCTGTTCCCAATCCCATCCTCCTTTCGCACTATGCATGACGACATGGGTTCGACTGTCGGCACTGCGCATCGAGCGCCGGTCGGCATTATCCGCGGCCCGTGTGCGTCTCCCAATCGAATTCCCAGCCTCCGCGAGTCGTCAATTCTTGAGAGTATTCGCCCCATACGGTCGAAGCACGAACGTCACCTGCATCGGGATTATCCTTTTCTCAACAGCCCGTGAAGCCCTAGACTGGAGCAAGTCGAGTCCTTCTTGGGAGAGCACTGACATGTGCGAGTTCTGCCTCAAGCACGGGGAAGGGAAGCGGTGGTACCTCCAGGCGAAGAATTACTCAGACGATCTCCTGAGCGATATCCGCCGACGCAAGTTCATCGAGAGGTTCTTCGCACATCCCGAGACGCTTGCGGAGGACCTCAGGC
>JAZDKG010000112.1:0-33019 GCA_043803205.1 Planctomycetota bacterium | reverse complement strand
CTTTAGAACGTCATCAGACGAGGGGGCGACATGGGGACAGGAGCGCGTCATCATCCGCGGACCTCACATCGCCCATCCCTATTCTCACGGAGCACTGATCCAGATGACGACCGGGCGCTTGGTCCTGCCCGCGCGGTTCTGCATGTCGCAGTATCCCGCCGGTTGGGGCGGATACGAGAAGATCAGCGTCTACGCGCATGCCAAGGGCCGCAAAATCCAGATGGAGGGTCACGCGCACGCGCCCGAGCTGGACATCGGCAAGGTCTACTACTCCGACGACGAGGGCGATACCTGGAAGACCAGCGAGGGGGAAATCATTCCATGGCTGGACTACGGCTATGGCAACGTCGTGCCTTTTGACGAGCCCACCGCAGCCGAGTTGAAGGACGGACGGCTTCTGATGTTCGGCCGCAGCGTGGTCGGACGAATCCTCAAGACCTACTCGGAGGACGGCGGCCACACCTGGAGCTACGTCGAGGTCACAAACCTGGCCAGCTCCTACTCCCCAGCCATGCTCAGGCGCATTCCGACCACCGGCGACCTCCTCTGCGTCTGGAACAACGTCAGCGGCGACGAGATACGCAACGGCTTCCGGCGCGGACGCCTCTCCTGCGCCGTCTCCAAAGACGACGGGAAGTCGTGGGAGCATTTCCGCACCCTCGAATGCTCACCCGCGCTCGCGCGGGCTTGGTACGTCGAGCCCGACCCGGAGATCCGGCTTGTGCGCGCCCGCAGGGAACTGGGCGAGCTCCCCAATGACGAGGATTGGGTCTTTGACTATCCCGATGTCTCGTTTGTGGGCGACCGGGCGCTCATCACATACTACGTCTGCCGAAAGTTCCCCAAGGATCGCAATCCCAATGCGGATCTGTCCAATCCGTTCCAACGCGCGTGCGCTGAGACGGGCGTCGAGAGCAACCTCAAACTCAGGAACGTCCCCATCGCTTCCCTGTATGCGGACGACAAGTAGCCCTTGGCCGAAAGAGCGCCCTCTGCAAGCGAAAGGCCGCCTCCTCCCGCCCAGGAGAAAGCGCGAAAGTCATCCATCCGTCGAAAGGATTCACGATGAACACAGGGCGATACCACAGGCTGCGCCTCCTTCAAGCAAGAACGTGTCAGGCGCTCGTGTGCATTGTTTTAGCGGGCGTCTTCCTGGCGCCCGCGGTCCTCGCCGGGTACACCCACAGCATCAACCTCCCCCCCTTCATGAAGTACCGCTTCGGCAACGATCCCTCGTGGGCCTTGCTCGAGACCTTTGACGGCGACTGGGAAAGGATGGGCCTGCCCAACGAGAAAATGTCCGATGTCCCGCCGGGATACGCCGGCTCGGTCTGGTACCGCCTTTGTTTCATTGTGCCCAGGGACGAGATGCCCTTCCCGCAGGTTCTGTGGCTGGGCGAGGTGGTGGGTGACCTGGAGGCGTATCTCAATGGGACAAAGCTCGAGGTCTCCCATCAGGCAAAGGCGCCCGTGAACATCAAGCTCCCCCCGGACCTCCTGCGTCCCGGCGAGGACAACCTGATCGCGCTTCACGTCAGCGGCGCCGGGCCCGGCGCCGGCTCCATCCGCGCCACTGGCAGCAACTTCTCCGAGCACGGCCTTCGCATCGAGGCCCACGAGATGCGCCTCAAGCGCATCGTCACCGCGCTACCCACCGATCCGAATACGGGCATTGGCGGCGTGCAGATCGCCTTTGCCGGCGACAACGCGGCGTGGAAAGGCGCGGTCCGCGTCCTCGACTACTACGGCCGCCAGGTCGGCGCCCCCAAGGACGTGGAGCTCCCCGGCGCGGACGCCGTCTCGTTCGAGTTCCCGGTTGAAAGCGAAAACTGGCATCGCGTCGAATTCGCTGACGCTGCCACGGGCGAAAAGAACTACGGCTACTTCCGGTGCCCCGCCGACGCCGGCGATCGTCCCGCCCTCAACCTCTCCGGCGAATGGGACGCCCTTCCCGTCATGGCCGATCGCTTCACCGTCCCCCCCGCTGACGACGCCTCCTGGGAAAAGACCTACGTGCCCCTGTGGTACAAACCCTCCACTTCGGCCAAGGGTCATCCTTATGAGATCATAGGCGCGCCGGGCTCAAGCCGGATGCTCAACCAGCCGTTCCAAGCGGCGTTCCGTCCGATCCCCGGGCATGAGAAGGGCGCGCACCGCGCCTGGTTCCGCAAACGCTTCGACGTCCCCGCCCCTTGGAAGGACAAGGCCGTCGAACTCGTGATCGGCGCCAACCAGGGTCGGGCGGTCGTATACGTCAACAACATGCGCGTCGGCGAGATGACCGATCCCTTCGAACCCCTTCGCGTGGACGTGACCCCGCACGTTCGCTTCGGGGACGCCAACGAGCTCCTGATGGCCGTCCAGGACCGCACCTCATACCTGCGTCCCGACAACCCCGTCGGGCCCAATGGCAAGCCCGTGATCCTCTCGGGCCTCAAGGGGTCCTTCGTCGGCATGGCCGGGTACAACACGGGCAGCTACTGCGACGGCGTCCAAGTCGGCGGCCCCTGGCAAGAGGTGTTCCTGCGCGCCCGTCCCAAGGTGAGCGTGTACGACGTCGTGACCGTCCCAGAGGTCTCCGCGGGCCGACTCAAGATAGAAACCGCAGTCACCAACCACACCGATGCCCCGGTCACGGTCCGCCTCCATCAGAAAATCTTCCGCAAGGATGAGATGGCGGCCGACCTCGGAACGACCGATGCCGTCACGATCCATCCTGGCGGCGAAAAACAGATCACGGTCGAGAAATCCGTGCAACTCGAGAACTGGGATTTCGACAACCCCGTGCTCCATCGCCTCGAGACCACACTGCTCTCCGACGACAAGTCCGTCGATGTCCAGAGCATCCGCTTCGGATACCGGGAGATTACCACGGACGGAACGGATTTCGTCTTGAACGGCAAGCCGGTGCACTTCTTCCGAAAGGACGTCGGAGTCAACTATTATCCGTCGCTCTTCGCTCCCAGCGGCTTGGAACACCACGTCCGCTACGTCTACAAGCCCAGTGGCTCGAATCTGGGCCGCACTTCGGTGGCGCCGCCTGAGCCCTTTCAGGTGGAAGTCTGCGACGAGGTGGGCCACGGTCTTAGCGTCGAGGGCTGTTGGAGCGCGTGGCAGGCCACCGACCTCCCCGAGTTCTGGGAAAACGCCCGCCACCACTGGCAAGCCATCGTCAAACGGTTCCGCAACAACCCCTCCGTGCTTCTCTACGCCTTCGGCAACGAGACCTCTGACGTCCCATACGAACAACGCGAGCTTCCCGAAAGCGTGTTCCGCGTAGCCAAGTCGATCGATCCGACGCGCCTGTACGGCTGGGATGACGACACCGACTACACGCGCGAGTTCACGGACTACATCTGCGTGCACTATCCGTACTCGGTGGGCTCGCACAACCTGTGGCCCGACTCGGCATACTGGTGGCAGACGCCTATGCCCGTGCGCTTCAACCGCCACCCCGGCGTGTTCGACTGGAAACGCGATAAGCCCGTCGTCATCGGCGAAATGAACGGCGAGTCGTACGATTGGCCCCCCGACGGCCTGAGCGAAATAGTCGGCCCCCTGGCCTACTGGGAGGGTGACGCCGGCTCCAAAGGCTGGCTCCCGGGACAGTGGGAGTCCACCCTCATGCTCAGTCGGGGAGCGCGGATCTCAGGCGTCAGCGCCACGGACTACTGCCAGATCAACCACGCGCGCCTGGTGACGCTGATGGAGCCTGTCTGCGCCGCCCTGCGGGAATGGGATCACTCGTTCTACTCCGGCGAAACCGTGGACCGCACCTTCACCGTCTTCAACGGCCTGCGCCATGACGACACCTTCTCCCTCGAATGGAAACTGCTGGCCCCCGAGGGCGTCGTCGATTCGGGCGAGGTGAAGCTTCCGATCAAGGCCGGCGGTCGCGCGGACACGGTTTTGAAGCTGACGCTTCCTCAGACCGACGCGCGGCGCAAGCTCGCCTTCGCATGGAAACTGCGCGGCCCTGACGAGCTCCTGTACCAGGACGACCGGACGATCGATCTCTTCCCGGCGCGTGCGCCCATCATCCTTCCAGAAAGCCTCTCCGCGGCCTTGTACGACCCGTTGGGGAGGACCGCCCAGGCGCTCGAACGCGTCGGCCTGAGTCTTCCTCTGATCGATCGTCTGGACGGCAAGTCCCTCGCCGACAAGGACCTCGTGATTGTGGGCGAGGACGCGCTCTCAACCGACGGCAAAGAGAACGCCGCCCTCCTTAACTTCGCTCAAGCCGGTGGCCGCGTCGCCGTGCTCCGCCAGAACCTATACGTGCCGCCCGCGCCCCTGGAGATTGAGCAGGACAACGCCTACGAGATCAACACCGCCTTCATCGCCGACTCCGGTCATCCCCTGATGGCAGGGATCGAGAAAGACGACTTCCGCTACTGGTGCGCCCGCCCCCAGCATTACCCCCCCCACGAGGGAAAGGCCCCTCGTGCCGCCGCCGAGCCCACGTACCCGCCGAATCACCGTGTCTCCACCAACGCCCTGCGCAAACCCGTAGCGGGCAACTACCGGATCATCCTGGAATCGGGCGGCACAGACGGTCTGTGTTGGACGCCCCTCATCGAGTTCCCCGTCGGCAAAGGCGCGGTCCTCTTGTGTCAACTGCTGCTCGATGAGTGCGTCGGGAAGGAGCCCGTCGCCGACCGCGTCCTTGCTAACCTCTTCGACTGGGCCGCCGCCTTCGCCCCCGCGGCCGCGAGAAAACTCGTAGTCTGGGCCCCGGGTTCCCCCAGGCTTGTGGACGCCTTGCGCGGCGCCGGCGTCGCCTTCACCCAAGCCAGGGACTTCCCGGACCTCGCTTCCCTGCGCGCGCAGGACGTCCTCCTCTTGGACGGAAGCGCCGATCCACCCAACGAGAGGATCCCCGCGCTCAAGACATGGATCGAGCGCGGCGGCTCCCTCTGGGCTCACGCCCTGAAGCCGACGAGCGCCGCTGCGGACAACAAAACCGACAAGCCGGGACTGGTGGGCTGGTGGCCCTTGGACGAGACGGGTTGGAAAGACGCCGTCGCCGCCGACGCAAGCGGTCATGGCAATGTCCTCAAACCGGAAGGCCCGGACGGCGGCCCCTCCTCGATCTCCTGGGCCCAGGGCAGGGGCGCGCACTTCGAGAACGGTCAATACTTCGTGGGAGACCCCGCCTCCAAGGACTTCAAGGTCGGCAAACAGGATTTCTCCCTCGAGGCCTGGATCAACCCGGCCGACCTCAAGGCCCGCTCCGGCATCGTCGGAGTCGGCGTGAGCGACTACAGCACCTCGAACTACGGCTTCTACCAGCGCAGCGGCGAATACCAGTTCCTCGTCAACGGACAGCGTCTCATCAACGGGACCACGCCCAACTGGCTGCGTGCGCCCATTCAGGGCGGATGGCACCATCTGATCGGCGTCCGCAGCAAGGACGGCCTCTTCCTCTACATCGACGGCAAGCTCGCCGCGAGCGGCGGCACCGGCGACGTCGACCCCGATGAGGACGGCGACCTTTTCCTCATCGGCGCCGGCGACAGTAACAACCAGATGCGCATCGGCGCCTTCTTCACGGGCGACGTCGATGAGGTCAAGCTCTACAAGGGCGTCGCGTTGACGGCCGACCAGATCGCCGCGCAATATGCTGGGTCGCTGGAGGCCCGCAAAGGTGGCCTGGGCGCCTGGAGCGAACTCCTCCCGGAAGGGCTGGACCTCGAGCCCATGGCCAAGAGCGAGGCCGTGGTCGTGCGCCCGCGCGGCCTGGCCGCCGGACTCTCCAACGCGGACCTGTGGCTGAGACTTTCCCATGGCTATGGCGTGGGCGGAATGGAGGGTAAAACCCTCGCCCTCACAAACCTAATGTGGAACGCCGTCACCGGCCTCGACCGCGTGCAGGGCGCAGACAGCTTCCTCGAGCCGGCGGCGCTCGTCCAATGCCGAATCGGGAAGGGCTCGATCGCGATCGACCAGCTCCTCTGGGAGGACGTCTACCAGAGAGACGAGCGTCGCGCCAAGCGCATCGTCGCAACGCTCGCCACAAACATGGGCGTCCCCGTCCGTTCCGAACGCGCTGCCCGCCTCTGGCGTTATGCCCCCGTCGGTCCGATCGAGCCCTACGCGAACCGCAACCTGAGCAAGGCCGGCGACATCCTCAAGCGTCCCCCGCTCCTGGGCGAAGGCGACAATGATCTCAGGGATCTGCCCGTCGGACAGGGCGACTTCGCCGGGATCCCCTTGCGTGTCTATCCATACTGCGTCCTGCTCGCCGGAAGCGCCGATGACCCCCTCCCGGCTCAAAGCGACCGGATCCCCATCGGCCGGTGGGCCGACCGCATCGCGTTCCTCCACGCCGCCCTCGGGCCGGGAACCGGCCAGGTCGGACAATACGTCATCTACTACGAGAACCAGAAGACCCAGCGCGTGCCCATCGTCATGGACGCCAACATCGCCGACTGGTACGCGTCCCCCAAAAACCTGCCCAGCGCCAAGATCGCGTGGACCGGCAAGAACCCCGTGCACGACCCCGTCAGCTTGTACGTCACCGAAGTGGACGCCCTCTACCCCTCCACGCCCATCTTGAGCGTATGGATGGAAAGCTATGTCGCTGGTCCTAAGCTGGTGCTCATCGCCCTCAGCACCGGCCGGAAAGTCGAAGGCCGCGATGGGCTTTCCTACAAAACCTATCGTCCGCTCGACCTCTCCGCCGTCGTCAACGCGGGTCTGACCACGGATCAGGAGCCCAAGTGGCCCGATGTCGACAAGAACGACCTTCGTGAGTTCCTGACCGGCGAAGTGACGCTGGCCGACATTCCCGCGAGAATACCGCCCGGGCCGAAATCCTGCCTCGCCATGTGGTCCACGGGAACCACCGAGTGTCCCAAGGAAGTCACGGTCGACGTGGACGCCAAGACGGATGCGATCTTCTTCCTGCACACCTCCATCTACGGCGCCGCCTCGTGGGTGTATTGCCTCCACTATGCCGATGGATCGACCGCCGACGTCCCGGTCAATGGCGGCGTCGACGTATGGGACTGGCACAAGAGCGGCGGCGAGATCCCCAAGCTCTCCCCTGCGGTCCGCGTGGCGTGGCAGGGGCTCAATCACTACATCGAAAAGGATGTCACCGTATACTGGCACGAGTGGAAGAACCCGCGCCCTGACGCAGCGATCAAGTCGATCCACATCCTCCACGACAAGCAGGAGCGCGCCGTCCCGATCATCCTGGGGATCACCATAGCCGCAACGCAATGACGCGGCGCCGGTTGCGCGACCGCAAGGACGGCGAGGCGCGCGGGGTCCGCCGCACGACCGCTCCGCTCCGCCTCAGTCGCCGCCCGCGCCCCCCTCTATCACCATATCACTCACCACCGTATCACTTGCCCCCTAACGCCTGACGCGGCCGGAGGATTCGCCCCGCATGAGAGCGAGGACCTCGTCCTTCCCGATGAAGCTCCAGTCGCCCTTCACGGAATGCTTGAGGCAGCTTGCCGCCGACGCAAAACGGATCGCTGCTGAGGGTTCCGAATAGTCCTTCGATCGCAGCGCGAAGATGAGCGCCCCCGCGAACGAATCGCCGCCCCCCACTCGGTCGACGATGTCCCTGATCTCGTAAGGCCGATACTCGCCCTTCTCATCGAGAGGCGCAAAGAAACCCCGCCCAGCCTTCGCGTCGTAAAGCATTCCGCCCCAGTTGTTATGACTAGCGGAGATGCTCTCGCGCAGAGTGATTGCGACCTCCCGCACGTTGGGGAAGCGCTTGACGATCGTTTGCGCGACGGCCTCGTATGCGCGCGCATTGATTTTCCCCGCCTCGACTTGCGTGCCCTCCGCGCGAATCCCTAAGACGTCAGAGGCGTCCTCTTCGTTCCCTATCACCACGTCCACGTGAGGGAGGACCTCGCTCATGCACTCGCGCGCAAGTTCGTTGGGCGACTTGCCTTCCTTCCACCGCCAGAGCTTCTTGCGGAAGTTGAGGTCGCATGAGACGGGAATCGAGCGCGAGCGCGCGAGCTTGACGAGCGCTAGAGTCGCGGAAAAGGCGTTCTCGCTCAGGGCGGGCGTGATCCCCGTAACGTGAACCCATCCCACGCCTTCGAGCGCCTTGTTGAAATCGTATTCGTCAGGGCTAGCGAGGGCGACAGCGCTCCCATCGCGGTCGTAAATCACGACGGAGCCGCGCTGGTTTGCGCCTGTCTCGAGGAAGTAGATCCCCAGTCGGCCCTTGTCACGAAAGAGGATATGACGAGTGTCGATGCGGCTAGCATCGAGGGCGGCGACGAGGCTTTCGGCGATCGCATTTCTAGGGAGGGCGGTGACGTAGCGGGCCTTTCCGCCCAGAAAGGAGTAAGCCGCGCAGACGTTGGCCTCGCCGCCTGCGAAGGTTACGTCAACGCGGCCGGGGAGGGCCTGGCGGAAACGGAGGAAGCCGGGAGGGGCGACGCGCATCATGATTTCGCCAAATCCGAGGAGCATATCCCTTGACCTCCAAGGAAGTTGTGATGAAGAACACGTTTCAGACGCACGCGGCAAAGCGGGTGTAATTATGCGCTGAGCGGGGGGCACGTCAAGGGTTAGGGGAACCTGAACGCATATGTAACCGCCGATGGACGCAGTTGGACGTGAAGTAAAACCGTGTCAGTACCGAGGATAGGTTGACAAGGCGCAGGGGGCCGCCTGTGGACACAGATGAACACAGAGGGAGGGAGAATCTTGTCCACAGATTCGGCCCTTCGACCGGGCTCAGGGTCTTTGACCGATTGCACAGATGAGGGATGAGGAGGCAGCGAGATGGAGGGGTCAATGGAGGCCTATGAGGGGGGGGGGGCGGCGGGGATTCCGGGGTGCGATTTCGACGGTGGATGGGTCGGTTTGGCGTCGGTTTTGGGCTGTTTTCGCGCATGGCGCGTCGGAGGGGTACTCTCGAGGCGGGTCGGTTTGCGACGGTTTGGCGACGGTTTTAAACAACATCCAGGGTCAGTTCACTGACATTGCACCGATATGAGGCCGTCAGGTTTATAATCTGTTTGAGGTATGAGGGGAGCGGTTAGCTATCAGCGTTCAGCGGGCTTTGTTGAAAACTCCCCGCTGGGGGACCGTCGGGCTCCCATATCGGCTCTTGGGTCAAGAGCCTTCCGAAGCGGAGGGGCCGCCGCTTGCGCTGCGTCAAAAGCTTCTGTGTGAAATGCGCCGTCCCGCCAGTGCGGGACGGGCCGCCGCTTGCGCTCGATCGCTCGTGGAGCTCGCTGGATCGAGCTCGCGGCATCTACGCGCCTGCGGCGCGGGGGGATAAAGCGCTCTGGGTTAAGAGCCCTCCGAAGCGGAGGGGCCGCCGCTGCGCTGCGCCGTTCGTGGACCTCACTGGGCGCATCTCGCGGCATCTATGCGCCTGCGGGGGGGGAGAATGCCCGCTCTGCGCGGCAGCAGCCAGCGTTTTCGCCCGCCTATGCCGAGGCTTCGGCGGGGAAGCTGCGCGAAGAAGGAGCCAGACGCTTCAGAGTGAACCCTTCTGGGGGACCCATCAGGGCAGGCCCAGGTGGGCGGCCGCGTCAAGTCAAGTTTTCAGCAGAGCCAGGTCAGCGATCAGCGGGCAGGATGCAGAATGGGGAGGAGGAGGGGTGGAACCGCCGATGAACGCAGATGGACGCCGATGGAGGGCTAGGGGGGTTGATGGAGATTGCGAGATGGGAGCAACCGAGGAAGACGCCCGAGCTCTTTGCTTCCGTGATGTTGAATTGGCTGCCGGGGCGGGAATAGGCTACCAATTGGCTACTCGGGCGGAGGAATGAGAGGACCTCACGCAAAGGCGCGAAGCCGCAAAGGAAGGAGTGAAGCCGCGGATGGATACTCTTCGACGCGCTGGTGCGGGACAGAGAGGGGGGATGAAAGAGACGAGGATCTTGTAGCAGGCGGGCGGACGCGGTAGATTCCGGGTCGTTGGCGGCGGATGGACGGGGAGGTGAGAAAGGCGTGAGGCGATCAGCTATCAGCGGTCAGCGATCAGCTGTCAGCGACCAGAGGAAGAGGCGGAAGGGAGAACATCGCACCAGTCGACCCTTCGCCACGGCCTCAGGGTTTTGAGCCCTTCGACTTCGCTCTGGGCTTACAGCGGGCTCAGGGTTCCGCTACTGCGGGGCAGAGGCGCGGAGAACGCCGATAAGGACGGAAGGACGGGAGAAGCACATCCACAGATTTCACAGATTGCACAGATTGGGGATGGAAGGGCGGACGGGGTTGAGGCGGAAGCGGGCGGCGGGCGCGGCGAGAGAGAGTCAAATGTGGTGGTCCCAGTGGCGCCAAGAAGATGGAACCGCAGAGCTACTTCGTCCCGCATAGGCGGGACTACGAAGCTCCGCGAGGGCGGATGGATGCCGACAAAAGGGGATGCGGATAGGGAAGAGATGCAGGGGCGCTTGACGGGGGAGATTGCGGCGGTTAGATAAGGGAAGAGGGGGCCGGGGTATCGAGGAGGGAAGGTTGTCATGGGGAAGTTGCAGATCGAGTTGCCAAGGGAGAGGATCGAGGGGTTTTGCCTGAGGTGGAAGGTACAGGAGTTTTCTCTCTTTGGCTCGGTGCTGACGGATGAGTTTGGTCCGGAGAGCGACGTAGACGTGCTGGTGGTGTTCGAGGAGGGTGCGGGGTGGGATCTTTGGGACATCGTGGCCATGCAGGAGGAACTCAAGGAGGTTTTTGGGCGGGAGGTTGATCTTGTGGAGAAGCGGGCGTTGCGCAACCCGTTCCGAAGGCATCATATTCTCAAGACGCACGAGGTGATCCATGTCGCTTGAGGAGCGGGACGCCGCGTATTTGTGGGACATCGTGCAGGCGGCGGAGAAGACCGCGCGGGCTGTGAGGGGGAAGAGTCTGAGGGACTATCTTGCGGATGAGGATCTGCGCCTGATCGTGGAGCGGCGCTTGGAGATCATGGGGGAGGCGGCTCGGCGCGTGAGCGAGGGGTTTCGGGGGGAACACGGCGACATCCCGTGGAAGTCGATGATCGGGCAGCGGAACGTGATGGCGCACGAATATGACGAGATCGACCACGAGCGGGTGTGGAACGTTGTGATGGCTGGTTTGCCTCGATTGGTGCGGCTCTTGAAGCCGTTGGTCCCTCCTGCGCCGGAGGAGAAGGGGTGATGAGGGGAGGGAGAAGGGGAGGACATCGCGAGGAGGCGGGACGGAAGGACGGGAGAAGCACATCCACAGATTTCGCCCTTCGACTCTGCTCAGGGTCCGCGACAGATTGCGCCCTTCGATCCGTCGTATGGCGGGCTCAGGGTCTTCGGCAGATTGGGGATGGAAGGGCGGACGGCGAGGGAGTTAAATACGGTGTCGCGCGGAAGCAAGAGACCTCCCGCCGAGGCGCAGTGACGCAGAGAGGACGGGGTTGAAGCGGGAGCGGAAGCGGGCGCGGGGAGGGAGTCAAATATGGCGTCCCGAATGGCACTTAAAAAATATGGCGAAATGATTTGCACTCCGCTCTATTTTCGCTATACTGTACCGTATGCAAAGCGAACAGCTCTTCCGGGAAGCTAAGGTTCTGATTGCCACGTGCGAACGTGGGATTCAGGAGCTGCTAAAGCAGGCGGTTCTGCTGCGCGAGTATGACGTTGTCTTTCAGCTAACCGGATTAGCAAGGTCTGTGGCGGACTTGGCCTTGAGGGCGTCCCCCGCAATGCAGATTCGCAACAAGGCAGCAAAGGCTAGGCGAAGAGCGGCATCGCGAAAAGGCTTGTCTCCATATCCAAAGTTCATCCGACAAGGAAACAACTTGGTAAAGATCGGCTGGTCGAAGCGCGAGAAGGGGGAGTACCGACACAAGGCCCCAGGAGCGGCTCTCCGCGTTGTCGCGCAGGCGATTGCTCTTAGTGCGAGAGATTCTCAGTTAGTCTGCACTGAGGGACTTTTCCCTGTAAAGAACGATTCCGACGGTTCCGAGGTTCCGACTTATCAAGGGTATCTCTGTCTGGCTTGGCTGCGCTCAGAAGGCTTGGTGCTACGGCAGGGGCGGCAGGGCTACACGGTCCCTGAACCTGAGAAACTGCAGGAGAGTGTTGAAGAGCGTTGGCGTGACCTGCGCAGAAAGGCTGGCACTTGTCGTCCAGAGGTTCGCTCATGAAGCCACGGATCCCGAGGGATTTGCTGCAAGTCGACGCAAAGGAGAAGGACGCTTATGAGCGGTTCGCTCTTGTACGCCTAACGGCCTACTCTGTTTACTGGCTAAGCCAGTGGGAAATCCCGAGCACATACGAGAACCTTAGTGTCCTGAATGCTCGCCTTTTCCCCACGAAATTCTCGCTTGCAGGATTCCCAGAGATGCCCGATGCGATGGCGACTAACCGAGCGATCTTGCAGATGCGCCCTAAGTATCGTGGGTTTGCCACTTCGGATCCTAGAAGAGGGGTTTTTCTGACTGAGAAGGGCAGGCAAGAGGCTCTCAGAGTTCAGGAAGCCTTGGGGGCACCTACCCTTGAGGGGTCGGCTGTTGCGGGAGGACTTGAGGAGCTTCAGTTGTCGGGTAGAGCCAAGGAACGCACGAGGAACCCTGAGGCGATAATCTCTGAATGCAAGGGCAAACTCCTATATCGGCGGTACAAGGAGGGCCGGTTCCAGGATGCTGATGTCGTTCATCTCCTTAGCTTGGTCTCCCTCCACGACCATACGCCACCATCAGAGGTGCGCAAGGCCTTCCGGCTGCTTCGGTCGGACGCCCAGACGGTGTTCGACGAGGATTTCTTGGCTTTCCTCGACGCCGTGGAAGAGCGATTCTCGGCTTATCTTAACAGGAACGACGCAAAGCATAGGAGGCGGGCCGATGGGGCATGAGATTATTAGGCCGCGGATCGCAGTTCGGGAAGAGAAGCGGCAGGCGAACGAGGCGTTGGGCCGCAGCTTCTGCAAGACGCTGGCGGAACTAATCACCAACAGTGACTCGAGCGCCAAGAGGAAAGATAAGTTGCCGCAGTGTAGCGGCCTCCTGGACCTGATGTTTGGGGTTCCTAAGGGCAATCAACTGGATACGGCGGCTCTCAAGAGCCAGCTACTGGACAGATATCCTCTGAGGAAGATCACCATTGATGTAGTTACGGCCAGAGGCTACGGCAGGCCGCCCAGGGAGATCGCTGTAATCGACGAAGCACAGGGGATGGGGGCCGATGTCCTTAGAACAGCTCTTGAAGATATTGCCGGTGATCGAACAGACCTGGCTGGAGGGATGCCAGGGCGGAACCTTTTTGGGCGCGGTCTGTCCGACGTCATGCGCGCACACGAGGAGTCTGAGGTCCACACGTTTGACGGTAAGCAGCTTTGCAGGGCGCAGGGGAAATGGCGTGAGCGGTGGGAAGTAGAGCTTGACTGGAAAGACGATCCCAAGCCGAGGGACTTCAAGAACTGCTTTCTGAGTCCGGGTGTCATGGGCACTGCTGTCCGGTTCATAGGATCGAATAGGAAATTCCGTATTCCCGATCCAGCTTACATCTCTTCTCGGCTAGCGAACTTCTACATGGTCCGGCTGATAGCAGCGGATCCGAATGTTCAACTGTTTCTTCGGCAGTTTCGCGCTGGTGGTGTCCGAACGGATGACGGGGTTACCTACGATTTTCCTGTTGGCCAGGTGATCGAATGCTTCACGCGGACATTCAATCCACCGGAGGACCGGGAACCTCTAAGGGTTGAGTTCCTGCTTGTCCGTTCGGAGCGCAAACTGGAGGGGCTTGGAGGGGAGCGTGATTTCAGGGAGAACGGTCTGTTGATCGTCGATGAGCTTGACTCCGTATATGACCTTACATTCGTAGATCCGGACTACGAGAAGGCAGAGTTCCTCCGGCACATTTTCGGGGTCGTCCGAGTTCATGGGTTGCGTGCGGTCCTAGAAGATCACCTGAACTCTCCGGATTTCCCAACATCGCCTTTGCGTGTTGACCGCGATGGCTTCAATCGGGATCACGAGTTTACGAAACTTCTGTTCGAGTTCATGGCGCAGGAACTGCGGCCATGCTACGAGCGGGAACGTAAGCGGCTTGAAGAGGGAGAGCAAGGGAAGCTTTCCGAGGAGACGCGGAAGAGAATCGATGAGGCGCTAAAGCATCTGAACAAATACTTCAAGGATATTACGGATAAAGCAGGGCCGGGCTCGGGGGTGATAGATCCTCCGAAGCCCGATCCTCCTAATAAGCCGGTGGTCTTCTTTCCTGAGCATACACGGCTCTGGGTGGGGCATGCGCGGCGAGTGTTGCTGCTGGTACGACAGGACATGACCACCGATGGTTGCGAACTTGTTGCTACAGCCACTGACGGATTCGTGGTGCAGCCAGAGACAGGAACCATCTACTTGATGACCACCCCGCGTTGGTCACCCCACCCGGATTTCTTCTGTCTCCCTTTCCTCGTGACTGGTTCGGTTGTTGGGCAACGGGGAACCGTGACGGCTCTTATAGATTGCCTTGGCGGGGAAACGGCCGAGGCTGTCCTGCAGGTCGAAGATGTTCTGGAAGAGCCTATTGTTTTCCCGCCTGAGACCATGGAATTCCGCCCCAGTACGGCCACGGGCCGGCCTAATCGTCTCAACTCTCTTGTCCTATACATCAATCCGGCAACTATCAGCGGAGGTCACTGCGTTCGCTTCACCATTCTGAAACGCACCGGAGCCGTGGAGCTGACTGATAGTGCGGGCAAGGACGTCGAGCGTCTCGAGGTTAGGCTTGACCCAAAGCAGCACCTTGTTCGGGGCCAGAATGTTTTCAGGGTTAGGGTGCCCTGGCGTGGTACTGCATGGAACCAGCGTGCGACGGTGGAAGCGAGAGTCAAGGTTGGGCCGGACCCGATCATTGCCCATGGCCACATCCTCTTGGACGAACCAGATCCCAATGAGGGCGGGTTCTTCCAGGAGGTGAAATACGGTGAGATCGACGAGCCAGTGCCGAGCGCGTTTGCAGCCGGTGTCATCAAAGTGAATACACTAGATCCCTTGAACAAGATCGTCTTGGGTACCGGGGCAAGCGAAAACGAGGCGAAGGAGGAATTCGATCGCCGGCTTAGCCGCGATCCAAAGGCCCAGCAACGGCTAGCGTCACTCCTGGTTGAGGAGATGTCCTTTAAGACTCTTCAGCAACTTTTCGAGGATAATAAGCTACCTTTGCCGTCTCGGCGCGAGATCGATGAGATTCACCGTGAGATCGATAGGCACAAGTTCAAAGTGGCCGCCGACGTTTACAGAGCCCTGGTCAGGTAAGTGCGTTGCTTGCCGAGAAGGGCGAAGTCGTCAGAGGTGTGTTTGGCTTCGGGCGAGCTATTGGCTTGCCGAAGGGACGACGCGGGAGACGACCCGCCAGGGCGTCCTTGATTCTCTGCCGAGCGATTTCCAGGTATTCCGGTTGGACGTCTGCGCCAGCTACCTTTCGGCCGTGGAGGACAGCGGCGACGGCCGTGGTGCCTACGCCCAAGAAGGGATCCACGACTAGATCTCCCCTGTTCGTCAATCCTAGGATTAGACGCTCGGGTAGTTCTATCGGGAATTGACAAGGATGCCCGGTCTTTTCGGGATGCTTGCTCTTGACGTTTGGGATAAGCCATACGTCCCCCGGGTTCTTCCCTAGCGGATTACAGGAATATTCGCCGCGACGGTTGCCCTTGTACGCTCGTTTTCCCGGATACTTCTGCGGAATCCTGATTGGATCGAGATTGAACGTGTACTGGTCTCCTAGGGTATACCAGAGTATTGTCTCGTGCCGGCCCGAAAAGCGTTTCTTGCAGTTCAGCCCATGCTCAAAATGCCAGATGATCCTATTCCTAAGCCGCACTTGTGAGAGAGTGGCATGTTCGGCAAAGATGGGGTAGAGGAGCAGATCTAGCGGAATGACCTGCCCGTGGCTGTTCACATGGTGGCCGACCTGCCAGCAAATGCTGCCGCCAGCTCTGGTGATACGGACGCACTCTGCGATAACGCTGGTCTGGAAGCCGATATATTCGGCTATTGTCAGGTTCTGCTCGTATTCCTTGCCCACGTTGTAGGGAGGGGATGTGACCACCAATTGAGCGGTGCTGTTGGGGATCCGCTTGAGCAGCTGTAGACAATCGCCGTGATGGAGAGTTACGTCGTTATCGGCGTGGTACTTACGTCGGATTCGCATGTTATAGGCCCCTTATACCGGAATGCGAGGATGGTGGTGCTCCGGAGGCGATATGCGACGTTTCCTCGGACCGGTTCAGGACGACCTTGGCTTACGGATCTCTGTCTCACGCTCGCGCTTCAACATCAGATATTTTGCCTTGAGCCTGAGCAATTCGGCCTCTTTCTCCAGCAATTCGGCTTCTTTCTCTAGCTCTTCCGGTGTCTTGTTGCGCCTTCCCTTCGGCCGTCCACGTCTTCCCATCTGAGACCTACCTCCAGCTGGTGTGAAGACTGCCGTTCCGCCATTCCGATTTCGGCAAAATCGAGATTAATATACAACAAAAATGGGAATTGTCAAATACAAATGGGAATATTTTGGATATCCATGGCTTCCGCTCTTGAGGGCATGGGATGGATGGACGCACGATTTCCTCCAGGTGTTTCAGAGGACGGGCATTTGGCGCAGGGGGCATGTCGCGGCAATGAGCAATCAGCAGTCAGCGGTCAGCGGGCAGCTCGAAAGGCTGAAGGCTGCCGACGCCGCGCGGGCGCGCTCCGTCGCGCCGCGGGAAAGCTGTGAGCTATAAGCCGTCAGCTATCAGCGGGCAGCGAGCAGCATTCAGCTATCAGCGTTCAGTTGTCAGCGGGCATGTCGCGGCCCGCCACGGCGGGCGCGACACCCTCACCTCTTGCTCCTCTCCCAGGGGGAGAGGCGTGAGAGAGGCGGGGGGGGGCGGGGACGGGGGAAGGCTTGAGGCGTGAGGCTTGAGGTATGGGCGGGGTCAGGGCTGATCGGCGAGGGACCAGCGCCAGAGGGGGGGCGCGCCTGGGGCGCGAGGGGGCAAAGAGAGTGATAGAGTGGTATGTGGTAGAGGGATAGGGAGGCGGGGAGGAAGGCGGGAGGCCTTAGGCTACATGGGGTCAACCTCGTTTGTGACTCCGCTTGATGGAGGCCTTTGGGGGCGATGCCGGCGGGTGGAAGCCGATCTGCTTGGGTGGCGGCTCCGGCTCATCAGGAGGGTTGAGGAGGAGCATGATCTGGCGCAGGACATCGACGATTGCGGTCTCGTGGGTATCGAGACGGGTCGTCAACTTCTTCTCCAAGTCGGCTAGTCTTCCCGCCAAGTCACGCTGCGCGACGAGCATGGCACGCATGCGCACGAAGGCGCGCACGACGAAGACGCTCATCTGGACGGCCTGTTCGCTTCGAAGGATGTTGGCGGCCATGACCGCGCCGTGTTCGGTGAAGGCGTACGGTCGTGTGCGTCGGCCGCCTCGCCGGGGTTTTGACATCGCAGATTGCGATGTCAAAGAGGCGAGCTCATCGGCGGTCAGTTGAAACATGAAGTCATTGGGGAAGCGCCTGCGGTTGCGCTTGACGGCCTCATTGAAGCGAAATGTCGGAACGCCGTAGAGGGCGGCAAGATCCCTGTCCAAGATGACCTTTTGGCCGCGAACGGTGACGATCACGTCCTCTACGGCCTGAGCGGGGTATTTTTCGGGTTTGAGGGTCACAAGGGATCCCTTGCTCGAGCGGAATGCGCCGGCGGCATTATCCTCTTCTGGGTGCGCCAGGCAAGGGGGCCTTTCGCTGGAAGGAGGCCTAGCGAACGCGGAGTGCGGAATGTGGAATGCGGAATTGAAGAGGGGGGACTTTCGGCCCTTTGGCAGGTGCAGGGTCTTCGACGAGTGAAGGACGGGGAGGCGCTTGACCTAGTTGGAGCTGCGGGCAGATGCGAGCAATCAGCTATCAGCTATCAGCGATCAGCTCTTGGCTTGAAGAGCTGAAGGCTGCCGACGCCGCGCGTGCGCGCTCCGTCGCGCCGCGGGAAAGCCATGAGCTATAAGCTATCAGCGGTCAGCTCCAGGGTTCTCGCATCCTGGTCAGAACCACGTCCCATTTTCGCGGCTTCGCCGCTCCGATGTTCCGGCCGCGGCTGCGATGCGTCGCTCGTGGTGCTCGCTCGACGCATCTCGCCGCATTCTTCCATTCTTGGCGCCGCAGGCGCACAGAGGCTGCGAGCTCGATCCAGCGAGCTCCATGAGCTATCAGCGTTCAGCGGGGGGAGAGGAGCGCGGAGGTGCTTGACCGAGCCGGGCTGGTGGGATAACTTTGTGCGAGGCAGGTTCTTGGGACTGGGGGAGACGGAGGAGAGAGGAGCGGGGCGATGGCGGGAAGCGATACGAGGACGTGTCCGCATTGTCGGGAGACGCTGAAGCGGGAGGCGGTGAAGTGTCGGTTCTGCGGGCAGGCGCTGCTGCCGGCGGCGGACACGGCGGACCTGGTGCACCCGCAGATGTCGAGCCCGGCGCGGGCGGCGGACAAGGCGAGGCAGTTGAAGGACGAGACGCCTGCGTTCCGGATCCCCGGGACGAAGGAGATCCCGGGGTTAGCTAGCGAGAAGGAGCCGGTGGGGGTGGAGAGGACGATGTACGTCTGCCCGAAGTGCGCGCGGGGGTTCGAGGGGGACGTGAAGCTAGCGGGGAAGATCCGGTGTCCGCACGCGGACTGCGGGTTCGAGTTCCTAGCGCGGACAAAGACGCTGCACGACGCGGCGCTAGCGGAGAAGCGGGAGATGGTGATAGCGCTAGCGGTGGTGGCGGGGCCGGACGAGGGGAGGAGGGTGGAGGTGGGATCGGCCGCCACGACGATCGGGAGCGCGGAGGACTGCGATCTCGTGCTTACGGACGCGACGGTCGCGGACGTTCACGCGCGGGTGGTGGTGACGGGGAGGGAGGTCACGGTGGGGGCGTGCACGGAGGAGGGCGCGATCCTCGTCAACGGGAAGCGGTGCGGGTCGGCGCGGATCGCGCACGGGGACCTCATCAGCGTCGGCAAGACGACGATCGAGGTCGCGATCACGTACCAGGCGAAACCCGTGTCGGCGAAAGCACAAGGAAAGATGCTGTCGACGGAGTTCACGAAGAAAGCGCGGGTGCTCGTGGGCGGCGAGGAGGCGACGAGAATCCCCCTGGGGGTTGCGCCTGTGACGTTCGGGAGGTCGAACACGCGCGACGTGCAGCTTGACAGCCCGCTCGTGTCGAAGAAGCACGCGACGGTGGTGTATGAGGGGGGACGACATTACATCGTGGATAACGGGTCGAAGAGCGGCACACTAGTGGGCGGGGAGGCGGTCATCCGACGAGCATTGGCGGAAGGGGACCTGATGCAGATCGGGCCTTTCGTGTTCAGCTATAAGGGGGGGAGTCTCGTGCGGGAAAGATGGTGAAAAAAGCAGGGGGCAAGCGGTCAGCGATCAGCGGTCAGCGGTCAGAATGGGAAAAGAGGGGAGGGAAAAGATAAGAGGCCGGGGGACTTACAAAGCCCCCCGGACCCCCCTTCCAGGGGCGGCGGGAACGCGGGGCGCGTTCCGCCGCCTGAGGGTGGGTAGATGGTGAGAGACGCGGGCACAAGAGGGGGATTGTCTGGATGACATTTCCTTGTCCGATCTGCGGCACGAGGCTGACGGCGCCTGACGGAGCGATCGAGGGGAGGGGGCGTTGTCCCGAGTGCGGGAGCGCTTTCGGGATCGCGGCGTTGTTGTCGGGGGAGTTAGCGCGGATTACGCCTTACAAGCGCGGGCACGTCGTGGGGGGGTGTCGGGTCGAGAGGCTGGTGGGGTGCGGGGGGATGGCGTGCGTGTATGAGGCGACGCAGCTCTCGCTGGGGCGCAAGGTCGCGGTGAAGATTCTTGCGCCTGAGCTCACCGAGAGTCCGACGGCGCTAGCGCGGTTCGCGCGCGAGGCGAAGATCTTAGCGGACCTGCGGCATCCGAACATCGTGGAGATCTATGACCGGGGGACGACGGAGGGGGGGCACTTTTACATTTTGATGGAGTACGTGGACGGGGCGAGCTACCGGGAGGTGCTGCGTTCCAAGAAGATGGACGTTTACGCGAAGCTGGAGCTTCTATGCCTAGCGTGCGACGCGGTTTCTCACGCGCACGCGAAGGGGATCATCCACAGGGACCTCAAGCCTGAGAACATTTTGGTGGACCGTCAGGGGACGGTGAAGGTGGCGGACTTCGGGATTGCGGCGCTGCCGCGGAAGACGCCGGGGGTCGATCTAACGATGACGAGCGCGCTTTTGGGGACGCCGGCGTACATGGCGCCCGAGCAGAGGCGGCGCATCCGCGAGGTAGACCAGCGGGCGGACATTTATTCGTTGGGGGTGATCCTATATGAGCTGGTGACGGGGGAGCTGCCGGAAGGCGCGTTTGCGCCTCCCGGCAAGCGCAATCCGGAGTTCCCCGTCGAACTGGACGCGATCGTGATGCGGTGTTTGGCGCCTCAGGCTTCCGATCGGTTTGAGAAGGTGAGCAACTTGGCGGGCGAGATTCGGAAGGCGGCGGAGCGGGCGAAATCTCCGACGTTCGAGATGCTTTCCACGGAGGAGACGCCGGTGGAGACGCTGCGGGCGAAGCCGACGCCCGGGGGCGGGCCCGTGGAGGAGGTTCCGCGGGCGGAGGGGGGGCGGGAGGGGCGGATCGAGCCGATCGGGCGGGCGCGCTCGATCGACAGGCGGATCGAGCAGGTGACGGAGTTTCTGCAACTGTGGGAGGCCTTCGGGGCGATGGCGAAGGCGGCGCGGGGGGGAGGGGAGAGGGAGGAGGCGCTCTTCGCGCAGAGTCAGAGGAATCTGTCGGCGCTGTATCCGGGGGTGCTATTGCTCTTGGAGCATTACCGGATTCCGGGGCGCCGGGTGCTCGGGGCGGCGATAGGGGACGCGACGCGCGGCAGGATCGCGGAGCTATCCGACGCCGGTTTCAAGACTCTCCTGGACGACTGGGAGGCGGGCGGGGATCTGCTCCGGGACTTCATCGCCTTTCTGCACCGCGCGCGGCAGCGCATCCTGCGGATGGGTTTCGCGCGGTACTACTGGGAGCGGTACACGCGCAGCCGAGTCGCGATTCTTGTTTCCATCGTGCTAGCGATCTTGATCGGCTACCTTGCCATTGCGCCAAGGGCGCGCTACACGAGAGTGGAGGAGGAGGCGCGGCGCGGGGGGGTGACCGCGTCAGCCCAGTCCGCGGGCGAGGGGGCGAGGGCGGAGCCAACGAAGAACGTCGGCGAGGTTGCAGGGGGCGCGGAGGAAAGCGCGGGTGAGAAGAAAGCAGGCGCGGGTGCGACGGCAGCGAGGGGCGAGGAAGGTGCAGGCAAGCCGAGCGCATCGGGGACGGTGCTTTACGAGGAGGCGTTCGCCGGTTCCGGCGGCATGCCTGCGGGTTGGGATTGTTCGCGGGGGGACTGGCGCGTGGTGGACGGCGCGTGCGCGGTGCGCATGTCCATGCCGTATTACCCGAGTCTGGCTTTCGCTCCCAGGGCGGCGTGGAGAGATTACGCCGTGGAATGCGATCTTCGCATCGACCAGGCGGGCGGAGGAATCGTCTTCCGGCACGATGGGGCGGGGCGGTGCTACGCGCTGGACATCAGGCTTACGGAATCCGGATCCGGTTATGAGGATTTTCCGGTGGCGGTTTTCCTGAAGTTAGCGCCCATGAAGGACCGGCGGGTGGCGGGGGGAGCAGGTGCTGCACGGGGGTCCGGCGCTCAATCAGTGCGAGTACGTGTTTCCGCGCGGGAGCTATCAGAGGGTGAGGATCGAGGTCACGGGGAATCGAATGGAGGCTTTTGTGAACGGGACGTCGATCCTCCGGGCGGAAGACGGGGAGGACCTGATCGAAGGCGGGGGGGTTGGGTTCCTAGCGCACGACGAGTGTTTCAAGGCGGGGATCCTGTTCTTCAAGGACCTGAGAGCGCAGGCGCTGACGATTGCGGAGTCGGCGACTCGGGTTTCGCAGCGTCGGCCGGCGAATCCCGTCGCGGCGTGGGAGTTCAACGAGGGCAGCGGGAGCAAGGCTGCGGACTCCACGACGAACGGGAACGACGCCGTCCTGACGGACGGGGTTGAGTGGGTGGTGGAGGGGGGCGCGACGGCCGTTTCCCTCAACGGGCGGGATGGTCGCATGACGGCTGAGGACAATCCGTCGCAGTCCGGAATGAAGAGCCTGACGATTCACGCGCGTTTCAAGCTCAACGGATTTCCACGTCAGCAGACCGCTCTGGTCCGCAAGTGGGGGCCGCTATTCGACGCGGCGGGGCCGGAGGACGATTCATTCACCCTGGACGTCAACGAGTCCGGCAAGCTGTGGTTGCAGGTGCAGAACGGGAAAGACCTGGGGAGATGGGGGGTCGGTTCGGAGGCGCTGCCGGTCGGTCAGTGGGTGGAGGTTGTGGCGGTCTACGACGGGCAGCGAAACAGGCTTTACGTCCGCCGGGACGGGGGAGACTGGCAGATGTTTGAAGGCTTCCTCATACCTACCCAGGTGAGGGCCTTTCTCATCCGGGACACCGGGGAGCCCGTCGAAATGGGCTGCGATCCCCATCGTCGTTCCTTCCTGAACGTCGCGATCGACTGGGTTCGCATTTACGCGGACGCGTGGGATCCCAGGTGACGGTCGGCGAGGGCGCATCGGGGCTGCGCCGATTTCGCAATGCCCGGAAAATCATCCTGACATCCCAGATCTCGCAAGACCGCGGGGAAGAGGATAAGATGGTCGCCCAGCGGTTTTCCGGAGGGCGGCGGGGGGGTTGTGGAGGGAGAGTCATGTACAAGAGGATTGGACACGGGTTGTGGTGGGCGGCGGTCTTGTTGGCGGGGGCGGCGGCGTTTGCGGAGGGGGCGGAGGCGGTGAAGCTGCCGCCGCCTGAGAAGGAAGGGGGGAAGCCTTTGATGCAGGCGCTGGCGGAGCGGAGGTCGACGCGGGAGTTCAGCCCGGAGAAGCTGACGGAGCAGGTGCTGTCGAATCTACTGTGGGCCGCGGACGGGGTGAACCGGGAGGATGGGCGGCGCACGGCGCCGTCGGCCATGAACGCGCAGGAGATCGACATCTACGTGGTGACGGCGGACGGTGTTTCCCGCTATGACGCGAAGGCGCACGCGCTTGTGCCGATCTTAGCGGAGGACGTGAGGGAGCTAGCGGGCAAGCAGCCGTTTGTGAAGGAGGCGCCAGTGAACCTGGTGTACGTGGCGGACTATGCGAGGATAGGGAGGGGGTCGGAGGCGGACAAGGATTTCTATGCGGCGGCGGACACGGGGTTCATCAGTCAGAACGTGTATCTCTTCTGCGCGTCGGAAGGTCTAGCGACGGTGGTGCGCGGGTCGGTGGACAGGGCGGGGCTGACGAAGGCGATGAAGCTCGAGGGGACGCAAAGGATCATGTTGGCGCAGACGGTGGGACATCCGAAGAAGAAGTAGAGGGGGAGGAGAGAAGAATCCGGGGGACTTGCCAAGCCCCCCGGACCCCCCATCTATTGGTCGGCGGAACGCGATGCGCGTTCCGCCGACGAGAGTACGTAGAGTGGCGTGGGACGACAACGGGGGGTGAAGCGGTCAGCAGCCAGAATGGGGGAGAAGGGGGACTATGGGCCAGGTGTCGCCGGTGGCGCGGCACCACCTGTGCAGGTCTTCCTGGAGGCGCGCGAGGACGGGCGCGAAGGCGGGGTCCGCCGCTAGGTCGTGCAGCTCATCCGGATCTTCGGCGAGACGATAGAGTTCGTGGTCGCCTAAGGCGGATTCGACGTATTTCCATTCAGCGGTCCGCCACATGCGGAGCGGCGAGACCGGATCGGTCCAGTTGGATGAATGGTATTCGCAGGCGACGGCGCGGTCCGGGGGGCCGGGCGCGCCCAGGGTCTGGGGACGGATGGAGAGGCCCTGCATGGAGGGAGGAATCGGGACGCCGCAGAAATCCAGGATGGTGGGAGCGAGGTCCGCGTGAGACACGAGCGTTTCGCAGACGGCGGAGGGGTTCAATCCGCCCGGGGGGACGACGATGAGGGGGACGCGGACGACTTCGTCGTAGAGGGTCGGACCTTTGGCGAAGAGGCCGTGGCTTCCGAGCATGTCGCCGTGGTCGGAGGTAAAGACGATCAAGGTGTCGTTGATGGCGTCAGTTTCAAGGAGGGCGGAGGCGAGTCGTCCGACGAGGTGGTCGACGTAGCTCGCGGTGCCGAGGTAGGCGGCCCAGATTTTCCGGAGGTCGTCTCCGGTGAGGGCCAGCTCTTCGGTGGTCTTGAGTTGCCAGTGAGGGCGGCGGGCGAGATGCGCGTAGAAGGATCGATCCTGCCATGTTGAAGGGAGCGTGACGTCTTCAGGGCGGTACATGTTGTGAAAGGGCCGGGGGGCGACGCAGGGGGGATGGGGTTCGGTGCAACTGAAGACGAGCATGAAGGGCGCATCGGCGCGCGAGGCACGGCGGATGAAGTCGACGGCCTTGTCGCACATGAGCGAAGCGGGGAAATCGGCGAGGGGCAGCAGGGCGGGGCCGACGTTCGCATGTTGATCGTAGTAGGCGGGGTCGGGATCTGCGCCGGAATCGACGGTACGAGAGTCGCCGAAGGCGATGTTGATTCCCAGTCGCCTAGCGTGCTCCTGCATCTCATCCTCTTCGGGGCTGTCGACGTCGTAGACGCCGAGGCGGGCGGCGAAGTCGGAGAAGCCGCGGCGGTCGCTTCCGGTGCCGAGGTGCCATTTTCCGCTGTAGCCGCAGAGGTAGCCGGCGGGTTTGAGGTAGTCGGCGACGAGGGCGATGTTCTTGGGGAGGTGCATCTGGTCGGGTCCGGGGCGGGCCTGATGGTTGGCGATGACGCCATGGGAGTGGGGGTAGAGGCCGGACAAGATGGAGGCGCGAGCGGGGGAGCACATGGGGGCGCAGCAGAAGGCGTTATCGAAGCGGGCGCCTCGACTAGCGAGCCAATCGACGTGAGGGGTTGTCGCCGCTTCCTGCCCGTAGCAACGGATGGTGTCGCGGCGCTGTTGATCGGTGATGATCAGAAGCACGTTGGGACGTCGGTTCGGCACGCGGCTTCTCCCAAGGGCACGGGGTTGCGAGCGCCGGCAAGCAGATTGCGCGAGGCGCGGGACGGTGTCAAGGAGACTCTGCGCCGCTTTGCGATCGGCGGCGGCGAGGGAGGAGGGGCCTGAAGAAGTGATACGTGGTAGAGTGGTAGGGTGATAGAGGGGGGAGAAGGCTGGAGGAGAAAGGCTGGAGGCTGTAGGCTGGAGGCGGGAGGGTGGAGGGATGGTTAGATGCGAAGGGCGGCGGAGAGGCCGAATATTCTTTTCATCATCACGCACGACACGGGGGAGCACGTCGGGTGTTACGGGGCGGCGGTGGAGACGCCCAACATCGACAGGCTGGCGGGGGAGGGGGTGCGTTTCGAGAACTCGTTCTGCACGGCGCCTCAATGTTCGCCGAGCCGGGGGAGCGTACTCACGGGGAAGTATCCGCACCGGAACGGGTTGGTGGGGTTAGCGCACTTAGGGTGGGAGTTGAATGAAGGGGAGGTGACGCTGCCCATGGTGTTGGGGGAGGCGAGGTATGAGACGTATCTTTTCGGGGTGCAGCACGAATCGCGGGATGCGGCGAGGCTGGGGTATGCGCACGTGAGAGAGCGAGGTGCGAGCGCGGAGGGGGCGTTCGCAGGGAGCGGGGCGCGGGCAACGGAGTGGTTTTTAGCGGAGCTACCGGCGTTGGCGTCGGCGCGGAAGCCGTTTTTCGCGAGCGTAGGGTTCTTGGAGACGCATCGGCCGTTCCCGCACGCGCGGGACGGACGGCGGGCCGGGGAGGTCAAGGTGCCGGCATGGCTCCCGGATCGGCCGGGGATACGGGAAGACATCGCGGGGCTCGAGGGGCTGGTGCGGGAGGCGGACCGATGCGTGGGGAGGATGATGGATGGTTTGGAGGGGGCGGGGATCGCGGATCGGACCTTAGTCATTTTCACGACGGACCACGGGGTTGCGATGCCCAGGGCGAAGGGGACGTGTTACGATCCGGGGGTGAAGGTGGCGCTGATCATGAGGCCGCCGGGGTCCCGCATGCGCGGGACCCCCGGGGTGCGCAGCGAGATGGTGAGCAACGTGGACATCCTGCCGACGCTGTGCGAGGTTGCGGGGGCGGGGCGGATCGAGGGGATCGATGGGAGGAGTTTCCTAGCGCTCCTCGAGGGGCGGGGGTATGAGGCGCGGAAGGACGTGTTCCTTGAGATGACGTGGCACGACCGGTACAACCCGATGCGTGCGGTGCGGACGGAGAGGTGGAAGTATGTTCGGAACTTCGGGGAGAGGCCTATGGTGTATCTGCCCAAGGACATTTTTCTTGGGCGGGCGGGTGAGGAAGTGCGGGAGGAGTATTACGCGGGGAAGCGGCCGGCGGAGGAGCTGTATGATTTGAGGGAGGATCCGCTCGAGAGGAGGAACGTCGCGGGGGAGGCGGGGTGCGCCGGAGTGCTTGCGGAGCTGCGGGGGCGGGTGGAGGAGTGGATGCGGGAGACGGGGGACAGGCTCCTAGCGGGGGACTGGCCGCCCACGGAGGAGCAGCGGGAGCGGGATCGCGCGGACGCGACGCCGAACTGAGGGAAGAAGGGGGAGGGGAAATGCGGAATTGAGGAGACAGAGGCGGCGGGATAAAGGAGAGACGGATGGCGAGAGCATGGAAGGGGTTGTCAGGCGCAGCGCTGATGTGTCTCTTAGGCGTTGCGTATTTTCAAGTGGGGGCGTGGGGCGGGGAGGGAGTTGAGCGGTGCGCGATCGTGGTCGGGGCGAACGCCGATCCGGCGATCGCGGAGGCGGCAGCGGATCTCAAGGAGTACCTTGGGAGGGCGGGGATCGAGGCGGAGGTGGTCGCGGGGTCGGGCGGGGGGGAGGGGAGGCGGATCCTGCTGGGGGCGGACGCGGCGGGGGTCGGGGAAGGGGACCTGCCGGTGGTCGAGGCGGGGATCGAGGCGTGCCGGATGCGCGAGCGCGGGGGGGCGATCGTGATCGCGGGGCGGGACCCGATAGCGACGGCGAACGGGGTTTATACGTTCCTGATGAAGCGCCTGGGGGTGAGATGGTTTGTGCCCGGTCCGATGGGGGAGTACGTCCCTTCGGGGAAGCGCGGGGAGGTGTTCGAGGGGGTGGGGGACGAGGTAATCGCGCCCGTGTTTGCGCCACGGGACTGGAAGGGGTTCTGGATGCCCGGGAGGGCGGAGGCGAGTTGGGTCACGTGGATGCGACGCAACCGCATGATGTCGCCGGCGGCGTCGCCGTATGCTTCGGGGAACGCGAAGGAGTCGTACAACTCCTGGCAGCATCCGTTCTGGCAGAAGTTCAAGGACGACGAATCGATGTATCCCTTAGTGGACGGGAAGCGGATGGTGGTGGACTTCTTCCGGAAGCTTAAGCCGAACGAGCGGCGGTGTATTTTTGCGCCTTGCTGGAGTCGTCCGGAGGCGGCGGCTACGCTCATCGACGTGGCCAACAAATTCTTCGATGACAACCCGGAGGCGGGGGCGATGCCCTTCGGCTTAGACGACGTGGACATCTACTGCGAATGCGACGCGTGCCGGGCGCTGGACGGGGACGCGCCGGTGGGGTTTACGAGTCCGATTCCCGACGTATCGAACCGGTGGTATTGGCTGGTGAACGAGGTGGCGAAGGGGGTGGCGAAGGCGCATCCGGACAAGTATCTCAAGACGCTGATCTACAAGAACGTGCGGGCGGCGCCGACGACGATTGGGAAGCTTGAGCCGAACGTGATCGGGGTGTTAGCGGCGAGCACGGCGTCGGGTGCGGAATGGCGGGTCGCGGCGATCAGGGAGAAGGAGATGGCCGAGAGCGCGGCGTGGTCGAGGGTGTGTTCGCACTTGGGGCGGTGGGAGTACTTGGGGCTGGCGGAGCTGGTGCCTCGGTATTATCCGCATCTCACAGACGAGCAGATCCGGTTCGACGCAGGGCACGGGATCACGATCGTGGACGACCAGACGCCCTGCGTGTTTCCGAACGTTGCGCCGATGTACTGGTGCGCGCAGCAGCTCTATTGGGAGCCCGATGCGCCGATCGACGGGCTGCTCGCGGAGTTTTTCGCGGGGGTCTTTGCGGAGGCGGCGAAGCCGATGGGGGAGTATTTCGAGTATCTGGAAGCGCTGTGGGTGCGACCGGAGCGCGGGTTCTTCAGCGGGTATGGGGGAGTCATGACGACGGCGCAGTTCATGGACGCGGAGCAGATCGAGCGGGGGGAGGCGCTGCTGGCTGGGGCGCGGGAGGCGGCGACGAGCGAGGCGTCGCGGGAGAGGATCGAGGTATTCGCGCGGGCGTTTGAATATGGGGCGCTCATCTGCCGCACGTATCAGCGCGCCTTGGCGGTGGAGCGGCTGCCGGTGAACAGCTCCGGGAACGCCGAGAAGGCGCTCTCGGCGGCCGTCGAGGCGAGCGGGTTCTGTCGCGAGCGCGACGAGAGGTGGAAGGAGATCGAGAATGGAGAGGACCTGACGGGGGAGAGCCTGAGGGCGCTGCGGCTGATAGGGTCGAACATCACGATCAAGCGTTTAGGGGAGCTGGACCGCCCGATCGAGGACGCATTCGTGCGAGCGGCGGTGTACCTAGCGAGGAACGCGCCCGGGGAGCTGGGCGAGGCGGCGAAGGCGGCGAGCGAAGGGGAGGGGCGGTCGCGCCTGGGGGGGATCGCGCGGGAGATCGCCGAGGCAGGCGAGCCGGCGGCGCGGGCGCTGGACGGGGCGTTCTGGAAGGAGCGGCTAGGGCGGGAGGTGGAGCTTTCGGAGGGCGTAAGCGATCGGCTGGGGATCGAGGACCTTGCCGACAGGGAGGGGCTGCAGGAGCTTTTCGACTGGGGGTCGCCTGGGGGGACGAAGGTGACGCCCAGGGATTTTCCGGCGCTCGCGGCCGAGGAGGACCAAGCGGCGATCGAGGTCGGGCGGGCGGAGGGAGGGGGTCAAGCGTATGCGGCGAGGCTCACGATCCCGGGGAAGGTTCCGAGCGCGTGGCAGTGGCCGGCGGTCACGCTCACGGACCTAGCGGTGAGGGATTGGCGGGGGTTCGCGGGATTGGCTGTCGGATTTCACAATCCCACGGAGCAGAGCGAGGAGGCGGGGTTGTGCGTTCGGTCGGCCGACAAGAGGAGCTGGGAGACGACGATCGTCTTGTCGCCCGATGAATCCCGCATCGTGTCGGTCCCGACGGAGGAGATGGGGCGGCGGATAGCGGTGGAGGACATCTTGGCGGTGACGATCTGGACGCGGCGGCCGACGCAGAGGCAGGTATTCCTGGTGACGCCGATCTACCTTGTGCTGCGGAGCCGGTGCAAGAAGGCGGATCTCATCGAGAAGGCGACGGGGGGGAACGGGGGTTTCGAGAGGGGGAGCCTCGAGGGGTGGAGGGCGGAGGTGAAGGGCAAAGGGGAGGTGGAGATCGTGACGGAGGGGGCGGCGGAGGGGCGGTGCGCGGCCCGGGTGCGCGGAGAAGGGAGCGAAGACCTAGCGGTGCTGAGCGCGGTGGTGGAGAAGAAGGACGGGCTGGACGCCCGGCGGGTGTACAGGCTTTCGTTCGCGGCGAAGCCGCTTGCGGGGCGGTGTCGGATCGTGGTGGCGGGGGGGCCGACGACGAACGCGACCCGCTGGCTTCACACGACGCCCGAGTGGAAGCGGTATGAGATCACGGTCGGGTTCGTGCACCCGGACGGGGAAGGGCCGGGGAAGGGGACGGACATGCCTCTCAATTTCCAGCACCTGAGCTTTCAGTTCTACGGGGGGCGGCCGTTCGAGCTCCTGGTGGACGACGTGAAGTTGGAAGGAAACTGAGGGGGGAAGGGACAAGCGGTCAGCAGTCAGCGACCAGCGATCAGCTTCGAGGTGACGCGGGATGAGCGTGGAGCAGGTCATAGCGACGTACGGATATGTTGCGATCCTGGTGGGGACGCTCCTTGAGGGCGAGACGGTGCTGATCCTCGCGGGGTTTTTGGCGCACAGGGGATATCTTGAGCTCCCGTGGGTGCTCGTGGCGGCGTTCGCGGGGACGTTTGTCGGGGACCAGTCGCTCTACTTCCTGGGACGCAGGAAGGGGAGGGCATTTCTGGAGACGAGGCCGGGATGGAAGGTGAAGATGGAGAGGGTGACGAAGCTCCTCCACGAGCACCAGATCCTGCTCCTTCTGGGGTTCCGTTTCCTGTATGGGTTGAGGACGGTGACGCCCCTGCTCATCGGGGTGAGCGGGCTTCGGCCGAGGCGCGTGGTGGTCTGCAACTTCGTGGGGGCGGTGGTGTGGACGATCGCGCTCGGGATGCTGGGGTATTTTTTCGGGCAGGCGACGCAGGCGATCTTGGGCAGGGTGAAGCGGTATGAGGTTTGGATCGCGGTGGGGATCGTGGCCGTCGGGGCGGCGATGTGGGTCGCGCGGTGGCTGCGGGGGCGGGGGAAAGGAGAAAGTGTGGAATGCGGAGTGCAGGATTGAAGAGAAAGACGCGGCGGAGGGTGAGGGGGTTCGCGGGGGTGGTCGGGGTTTGCATTCTGTGGGCGCTGTGGGCGGGGGCGGGCGAGATGGGGCGGGGAATCGGTCCGGAGAAGAAGCTCGTGAAGTGGGGTGTTGATACGCCTAACAGCGCGTATGTGCGGGAGCACGCGCAGGAGATGGAGGAGTGGCCTTTCGACGGGATCGTCATCAACGCGGACATCGAGTTGGACGGACAGCGCCAGTGGCTGCACGGGCAGATGTTTTCGACGCGGCGGTTCACGCACGAGGAGCTCGCGCACATCGTCGACGACTTCAAAGCGACGAAGCTCACGCGTTTCACGGACAATTTTCTGGTCATGTCGCAGAGCATCGACGTGTTCGTGTGGAAGGACGCCAGCGGCAAGGAGACGCGGCGGGAGGAGCTGTATCCGCCCGACTGGTTCAACGACGAGGAGTATGCGATCACGGCGGCGAACTGGGCCCTAGCGGCGCGGGTGTGCAAAGAAGCGGACCTGGCAGGGTTCATGATGGACCTCGAGATGTGGCCGACGACGAACGGGAAGTATCCTCGAGCGTGGGACTACGCATTCTGCAAGCGGCACAACGGCGGCGACATCCCGCCATTCGAGGCGTGCTACGAGAAGGTGCGCGAGCGCGGGCGGGAGATCATGGGGGCGGTGTGCAAGGAGTATCCGGACATCACGATCATCAACTACATGGGGTCGCAGGAAGCCGCATGGCGGCGGGTGGGGGTAACGGGGGAGGTGAAGAAGGGAGTGCATCCGCTTGAGACGAGCGACTACGGGTTACTAGCGCCTTTCTTAGACGGGATGCTGGAGGGGATTCCGGAGGGGTTGGGGGCGACGATCGTGGACGGGGGGGCGCTGTATCACGCGAATCTCAACAAGCGGTTCGCGGGGTATCGGGCGCACGAGTTCGCGCGGAGCGTGGAGGTGACGGGGGCATCAGAGGCGTTCGAGAAGCACATGCGGCTGGGGTTTGCGGTGTGGGTGGACGGGCGGGGATGGAGGACGAAGGCGGACTGGAGCTGGCCGTGGGAGCAGGAGCCCCCGTACTGGGGGAACCAGTTTACGCCCGAGGAGCTTGAGTATGCGTATTACTACGCGCTTCTCAACGCGGACAAGTACGTGTGGATCTGGGCGGAGAACGCGACGTTCTTTCCGCAGTGCGGTTTTCGGCGTCCGCAGGGGGTGACGGTGAACGCGGAGTACCGGCGGGCGTTTGAGAACTGCAGGAAGCCTCACCGGATGGATTTCAAGCGGGACGATCGGGGTGCGCTTACGGACCCGCCCGCGCCGAAGCTCGCGCCTTATAACGAGGAAGAGGTCTTCGGCGGGCTCAAGGAGAAGTACGAGTTCGTTGCGGATCTTCCGATGCGGTGGCGGTTCCGAGCCGACGCGGAGAATGTGGGGACGTTCGGGGCGGAGTACGGGAAGCCCGAGTGGGAGTACTGCGGGGAGACGTGGCGGGACTGGGGGACGATCGAGATCGGGGACTACTGGGAGAACCGGGGGGTGAAGTTCAACGGGCACGGGTGGTATCGGACGACGTTTGACGTCCCGAAGGAGTTAGCGGGGAAGAAGATCTTTCTCTGCTTCGGGGGGATGACGCTGCACCCGGTGGTGGGGGCGCAGGTGTATGTGAACGGGACGCTTCTCTGGGCGCAGGCGGACATGGAGAAGGAGAGCCCGGTGCTCGTGATGGACATCACGGGGGCGGCGAAGCCGGGGGAGGAGAACGTGGCGGTGGTGCAGGTCTTCAACTACGGGGGGCCGGGGGGGATTTATTGGCCGGTGAAGCTAGCGACGCTGCGGGAGGGGAAGTGAGGAGGAGGTCGGGAGGGCGAGGGCTGGCCGCGCGGGACTGGATGACAGAGAAGGCCGTCCTTTTTTTTGGCAGCGAAAGGTCGATGGTTGTCTGAGATTTTCGTCGATGCCGACGGGTGTCCGGTCAAGCAGGAGATCTACCGTGTGGCAAAGCGGCACATGCTCCGGGTCATCCTGGTGTCAAACTCGCTGCTTCGGCTTCCACAGGGGGACTGGGTGAGGCAGGTCGTTGCAGGAGGGAATCTCGACGCGGCGGACGACTGGATTGCGGAGCACGTTGCCGAGAACGACATCGTGATTTCGGGGGATATCGCACTGGCTTCGCGGTGCCTGGCGAAGGGCGCGGTGGTTGTCGATCCGAGGGGAGGCACGTTCACCGAAGGCAACATCGGCGACGCATTGGGGATGGCGGGGCTTTTCTCGCATCTGCGCGGCGCAGGGACCATTACAGGGGGACCCGCTCCATTCGAGAAGCGGCATCGGTCGCTCTTTCTGCAACGGCTGGAGGAGGCGATCCAGGCCGCGCGCGGGAAGAAGTAGCTGCGGCTTCATTGAGAACTCCCCGCCGGGAGACCGTCGGCATTTCATATCAGCTCTTGGGTGAAGAGCCCTCCGAAGCGGAGGGGCCGCCGCTTGCGCTCGATCGCTCGTGGTGCTCGCTGGATCGAGCTCGCGGCATTTGTGCGCCTTCGGCGAGGGGGAGTGGCTGCTATGCATCGCAGCAGGAAGCTTTGAGCGATGAGCTCGCTCTGTTGAAGACTCGCCGCCGGGAGACCGTCGGCATTTCATATCAGCTCTTGG
>JAZDKG010000111.1:0-15793 GCA_043803205.1 Planctomycetota bacterium | reverse complement strand
ACCCGGACGCATCGAACCTCGTGCCCTTCGACGCGAAACCAAACATTATGATCGCTTGAAGACAACGCGGCGCGAATGGAGGCTAAGACATGGCTTGGTCGCTTAAGGAAGCGCCATTATATGGTGTCCCCGGAACTCCCGGAACTCCGCGACTCTCCGTCGCTGCCACAAGCGAAGCCTACCCCGCCCGTGTTACCGAATCGTCACCGCCTCTTCCTTTTCCTGTCCTTTTTCCCCTCCCCCCCGCCTCGCCCCTCGTCCCCCTCGCCCTCCGTCTTGTCCTCCGCAGTCCCGCGAGTGCGGGACGAAGAAGGAAGCTTCAGCGAAGGAGGGTCCTCCTCTAACACTCTTGCCTCCCCCCTCGCCCCTCTCGTTCCCGCTTCACCCCCATCCCGCGCTTCAGCCTACAACCTCCTGCCCCGCTCAAAGAATTCTCTTTCCGCCCATAACCTTTCATAAGAAGGCCTTACGCCCACAACCCCAACCATACATGCAAATATCACTTGACATTGGGTAAGCATATGGTATACTAACGGTAGCCCCTGGAAATTCCCGCAACTCCCCATTCCCGATCTTCCCCGCGTCTGAGAAGCACGTGCCTCAAGGGTCAAGCACCTAGCGCCACGGGTCAAGTGTCGAGCGTCAAACCTACATCTTCCTCCTGCCTGCGGAGCAGATCCTTGCGTTTCTTCTCTCCATCTGCGGCTTCCAACCCCCGTCACCAAACCGTCATCTCCCTGCGCTTTTTCCCCCCCTCCATCGGCCGCAAGGAATTCCCAATGAATTCCGATCTCCCCCCCGTCAAACGTCGGTCTTTCCGTCGGTCCCCTGTCGGGCAAATGGCGGCTCACAATGCACCAAACCGACGCGTCTGTCGGGCCTTTTCCCTTGACTGCCCCGCTAGCCGGTCAGTACGGTAATACCCTCTCTGGGGAGCTATCGGGCTTCCCTTGACCTCGCGGAGATCGACCCGGTGAAAACAATCCACGTAGGCTTGGTGGGTTTCGGAACGGTCGGCAGCGGCGTCGTGAAAATCCTCCTCGAGGAGCACGATGCGATCGCCGAGCGGACGAACGTCGACGTGCGCCTCCTCTACGTGTGCGACCTCGACCTCGCGCGCGACCGGGGCGTCGCGGTGCCGAAGGGCCTTCTTACCAAGGACTTCCGAAAGGTCCTCGACGACGACCGCGTCTCTGTGGTCATCGAGCTCATCGGCGGGATCGACGTGGCGAAGAAGCTCATCCTCGAAGCGCTCGCCAAGAAGAAGCACGTCGTCACTGCGAACAAGGCGCTTCTCGCGACCCACGGGACGCAGCTCTTCGAGGCCGCCGCCGCCAACGGCGTCACGATCTCCTTCGAGGCCTCCTGCGCGGGCGGAATCCCCATCATCCTCGCGCTGCGCGAAGGCTTCGTCGCCAACAGGATCCTCTCGATCATGGGGATCGTGAACGGGACCTGCAACTACATCCTGACCCGCATGGCGCACGACCGCACGAACTACAATGAGGCCTTAGCGGGCGCCCAGGCGCAAGGCTATGCCGAGACGCCGCCGACCCTTGACGTGAGCGGCGTCGACTCCGCGCATAAGCTCGCGATCCTCGCCAAGACCGCGTTCGGTGTGGACTTCGACTTCGACGAGATCACCTGCGAGGGGATCGACGAGGTGCGCCTCCAGGACATCGAGTACGCCGCGGAGCTCGGATACGTCCTGAAGCTACTAGCGATCGCGAAGCGCTCGGACCACGAGCTGGAGTTGCGCGTGCATCCCACGCTCATCGACCGCGAGCACCCCTTGGCTTCCGTCGGCGGCGTCTTCAACGCGGTTGCGCTCGAGGGACACGCGGTGGGCGAAGCGCTCCTCTACGGGCGAGGCGCGGGACAGATGCCCACCGCGAGCGCCGTCTGCGCGGACATCCTCGATGTCGCGCTCGGACGCGCGAAGCTCTCCTTCGACAACCTCGCGCTCTATCCCGGAAAGGGGAAGCGCGTGCGCGTCAAGCCCATCGGCGAAATCGTCACGCGCTACTACCTGCGCTTCACGGTCGTGGACCGCCCGGGGGTGCTGGCGCAGATCGCCGGCGTCCTCGGGAAAAACGGGATCAGCATCCTCTCGGTAATCCAGAAGGAGGCGGGGACCGAGACCGTGCCGCTTGTCATCATGACCCACGCGGCCAAGGAGGCCCGCATGGCCTCGGCGCTCGCGGAGATCGAGAAGCTCGAGGTCGTCCGCGACAAGACCGTGATGATCCGCGTGGAGAAAGGCGAGGGCTAAGCCGCAGCAGTTACGAATTCGTCACCACAGACACACAGGCAAGGAAAAGAAGAAACCAGCGGGGGACCTGATAGGCCCCCCGCCCCCCCATCTACCCGTTGGGGAAACGCGGGACGCGTTTCCCCAACGAGCTCTTCTCCGCGCCTCAGCGCCTCTGCGGGAAATCCTCTCCCTTCTGTGTCTGTGTGCCTGCTGCGCCAAGTGATCCAAGGAAAAGGGTTTGGCGATTGAAGTTCGTGATGATTGTGCCTGATGGGGCGGCCGACGAGGCGATCGCGGAACTCGGGGGGAAGACGCCTCTCGCGGCGGCGCGCACGCCCAACATGGACGCCCTCGCGCGCGAGGGGCGCGTGGGCACGGTCCTCACGGTCCCGGAGGGGATGGAACCCGGAAGCGACGTCGCGATCCTAAGCATCCTGGGCTACGACCCGCGCGCGTGCCACACGGGACGGGCGCCCCTCGAGGCGGCGAGCATGGGGATCAAGCTCCGCGCGGGTGAGACCGCGTGGCGGTGCAACCTCGTGACGGCGAGCGAAAGCGCGCTCGAGGATTTCAGCGCGGGACACATCTCGACGGAGGAAGCGCGGCCTCTCATCGGTCTCCTCAACCGGGAGCTTGCCAGCAAGACGACGCGGTTCCACGCGGGGGTTGGATATCGGCATCTCATGGTGACGAGCGCCTTGGGGGAAAACGTCGCGCGGACGACGCCGCCTCACGACATCATGGGGAAGCCTTGGAAGAAGCACCTTCCCCAAGGGGACGGATCGGCGTTCCTGATCGATCTCATGACGCGGTCGCGTGAGGCGCTCGCCAAGGCGGAGGTGAACAGGGCGCGCCTAGCGTCCGGGAAGCCGACTGCGAACATGATCTGGCTGTGGGGAGGGGGGACAAGCCCGCAACTCGAATCGTTCCGGGAGCTTCACGGGGTGCGGGGAGCGGTGATCACGGGGGTGGACCTGGTGGCGGGAATCTCCGCGCTCATCGGGTGGGATCGGATCGCCGTCGAGGGGGCGACGGCGTATCTTGACACAAACTACGCGGGGAAGGGCGAGGCGGCGGTCGAGGCGCTTGAGCGGTATGACTTCGTTCTCGTGCACGTGGAGGCGCCTGACGAGGCGGCGCACCAGGGGAGCGCGACTGAGAAGGTGCGGGCGATTGAGAAGATCGACCAGGCAATCGTCAAGCGAGTCCGCGAGGAGGCGCTGAGGAGGAAGGACACGAGGATTCTTGTGCTGCCCGATCATCCGACGCCTGTTCGGGTGCGGACGCACGTGCGGGGGCCGGTGCCGTTCGTGCTGTGGGGGCCGATGGGAAGGCAGATAGAGGGGGATTCACCACAGAGACACAGAGACATAGAGAAGAGCGATCAGCCATCAGCTTTCAGCACTCAGCTCAAGCCTCAAGCCTTAAGCCTCAAGCCTGCGGCGGCGTTTTCCGAGCGGGAGGCCGAGAGGACGGGGCTGCGGATGCGCGACGGGGCGGAGCTGATGGGGGAATTCCTGCGTGGGCGGGAGGCGTGAGGCGGCACGATACTCGGCGCAGGCGCGCCGGCGGGGCGGACGGAAAGGAAGGGCGGCTCGTGAATCTCGTGATGATCGTGAGCGACACTTTGCGATGGGACTATCTGGGCGCGTACGGGAACGATTGGATCCAAACGCCCAGCCTGGACGCCTTGGCGGCGGAGAGCGCGCTCTTTCTCGACGCGTATGCGGAGGCGCTGCCGACGGTGCCCGCGCGGCGGGCGCTCATGACGGGAAGGCACTGCTTTCCGTTCTGGTATCGTCCGCAGAAGTCCGACGGGGTGGAGCTTCCCGGTTGGCATCCGCTCTTCGACGAGGACGTGACCTTGGCGGAGCACCTTGTGGAGCGCGGGTATCACACGGCGTTTTTCAACGACGTGTACCACCTGATGAAGCCCGGGAAGAACTTCCACCGGGGTTTCGAGCAATGGTTCTGGATACGGGGGCAGGAGGCGGATGCATACGGGATGCCTGATGCGGGGCGCGTGCGGCATCTTTTGGACCGGGTGTTGTGCGGGCGGGAAGAGATCGCGGGCGACGAGTGGGTGATCAGGCACCTGGTGCTGCGCGACCGGTGGAAATCGGATGCGGACACCGTGGTGGCGCAGACGATGCGGGCGGCGGCGGAGTGGGTCCGCGGCTACTCGCTCGACAAGCCCTTCTATCTTCACGTGGAGGTGTTCGATCCGCACGAACCGTGGGACCCGCCGGCGGAGTTCGCGCGAGCATACGAGCCGAACTACGGCGACAGCCTCCAGGGGTGCTTCGCCCCGGGCAGGACGGACGGTTTGACCGAGCAGGAGATAGCGAACGTGCGGGCGGCGTATGCAGGGGAGGTGACGCTGGTGGACAAGTGGACCGGGCGGCTTCTCGACGCGCTGCGCGAGACGGGCCGAATGGATGACACGGTGGTCGTGTTCACGTCGGATCACGGGTGCATGCTGGGGGAAAGGGGGGAGATCCATAAGGGGATGGATCGACTGCGAAACCAGTGCACGCGGTTGCCTCTCTTGATTCGGCATCCAAGCGGGGAGGGGGCGGGGAAGCGGGTGAGGGGGTTCTGTCAGCATCAGGACATCATGCCGACAGTGCTGGGCCTTTTGGGCAAGGAGGCGCCGGCGCGGGTAACGGGGCGGGACGTCTGGTCACAGGTTCGCGGCGGCGGGGAAGCGCCCGATTGCGTGGTGAGCGGGTTCGGGCCGTACGCGTGCATTCGAAGCGCGAAATGGAACTTGATCAGCCCGTGGGTGGAGCCGGGCGAGGCGCGGAACCACGGCGCACATGAGGGCACGGTGAGACGCCAGCTCTATGATCTGGAAGCGGACGGAGAGGAACTGACGGACGCAGCGGAGGGGCATCCCGACGTGGTCGAGGAGCTTTCCAAGCGGCTGGAAGAGCACATCCGGCGATTTCTTCCGCTCACGGACGGCACGATCGGGGGGAAGAGCGCGAAGAGGGTGGAGCTGACTTTCCACGCACTGCCGGGAAGCAAGGATTAGACGGGCGGGCGGGGCCTGCGCCGAAAGAGCGGATTAAGGGGCTTTAGCAGAGCCAGACACGGCCGCGACGCTTTGGGGAGGAAGACCGATTGGATCCCGTCCGCGCCTTGGGAGAATCCTCTGATGAACGTGCTCGACATTCGCCCGTACCAGCTCATGTGCATCGTCTGTCGGATCGGCGAAGGCGCCTCATGCGACCTTGCCAGCGATCGGCTCGACGCGATCCTGAACGTCGTTCGGCGTGATCCCGCCCTCCCCCTGCGGCTGCGCTGCAATGTCGACGCCGGCTACCGCTTCCAGAATCCCGGACGCGCCGAGGATACCACTGAGAGCGAGCTCTTCAACACGAAGCGCGACCTTGAAATCCTCAAGAGGCTGGGCCTCACTCCCGGCGCGACTTGGCCCGCCATCGACCTCGTCCGCCGCCTCTTCGCCGAAATCAAATCCACCCGCGGCATCTGCGACTATCCCGGTCCGCCCTCGCCCCATTGGCGCTCGTGTCGGCGCGCCGGAAGCGGCTTCTATGAAAAGGGCCTAGCCCTCGGCTTTGAATCCGTCATCCCCCGTCGCAGTGAACGCGAGATGCAGGAGGCCAAGGGAGAATCCGTCCGCGCCATCCATGAGGCCGAAGGCCTCATGATTCGCCCGCATCACCTCATGTGCATGACTTGTTTCTACGGGCGCGAGAAGGTCTTCGAGCCCATCAAGGAGGACAATCTCTACGAGCTCATCGCCGTCATTCAGGCCAGTCCTGACATCCCGGTGATGCTCGTCAAGGGTCCCTGCATGGTCTGCCCTCCCTGCCCCGAGTACGATCCGGCCTCGCGCCTGTGCCTGGGGGTCTACGCGATGGCGCTGCGCGACGAGCGCAAGGATCTCGAGGTACTCCAACGGCTCGGCCTCAACTATGGTGATGCGTTGCCGGCCCGGGAGCTTTTCCGTCGCCTCTACGCCGCTTTCGAGACGACCGTCTCCGTCTGCAGCAACGGCGATGGGATCGCGAGCGGGCCCACCTGGACGATCTGCGGCGGCCCCGGGGGCAACCCCGCGTACGTGAAGGGCCGCGCCGCCGGCCTCGGCATCAGCGGAGTGACGGGGGGATAGGGTGGAGGCTGCAAGCTGTAGACTGTAGGCACGAGGGGAAGATAGGCTGGAGGGGGCGGGGTTTGTGAGCCAAGCCAAGAGGCGGGTTGGATCCAGAAAGAACGAATTCAGTATAGTGGGCACGGGAGTGCAAGCAGCGATGCAGGTAATGAACGAAACCCTGAAGATGGACGCGCCGACGATTGACGAGGTCGACGTGCTCGTGTGCGGAGGCGGCCCGGCGGGGACGGCCGCGGGCATTGCGGCCGCCCGGCACGGCGCGCGGACGTTCCTGATCGAGCAGCAGGGGTGTCTGGGCGGCGCGGGAACGAACGCGCTGGTCGGGACATGGCTCGGGAGTTTCTCCCGTGACGGCGCGTTTCCGGTCATCAAGGGCATTTTTGCCGAACTGGTCGCGCGCCTAGCGGAAGAGGGGGGCGCGATCCCCGCGGAGGAGGACGTGGTTTCCGGGACGCGTCATCTGGGCTACGCCCCCTGGCATGGCCGTGTCGTGCCGTTCGAGTTTGAGCCGTGCAAACGCGTATGCGAATCACTAGCGCAGGAAGCGGGCGTAAGGCTCCGTTACTTCACGACGGCGGTCCGGCCGAAAGTGGAAGACGACCGGATCGCCGGCGTCTTTGTCCACTCCAAGAACGGGATGGAGTATGTGCGGGCGAGAACGATCGTGGATGCCACCGGCGACGCGGACATCGCCGCCCGCGCCGGTTGTGCATTTGTGAAGGGACGTCCTGAGGACGGCTTGCTGTCCGCGCCGTCCGTCTTTCCGGTGCTGGAAGGCGTCGACTCGGAAGCGTTCGAGCGTTACTGCCGCGAGACGGGGGACGTGCGGCTGCGCAACATCATCGGGGCGCTGCGGGGGAAGGGGGAATGGCCGTTCGCGTTCGACATTCTGGTCTGCTGCGAACTGACGCGGCCGGGGCGATTCTTTATCAACGCTCTTCAGCAGAAGGGAATAGACGGGACGGACGCGGATCAGGCGACGTCCGCCATGATCGCCGGCCGGCGCGAAGCGAAGCAATTAGCGGACCTGATGCGGAAAGCCGTTCCCGGCTTCGGGAGCGCGCAACTGGTCGAGACGTCGCACGTCCTGGGGGTGCGGGAGACCCGCCGGATCGTCGGCGAGCACACAGTGTCAGTGGAGGAAGTGCGGACGGGGGCCGCCTATGCCGACACGATCGCGCTGAGCGGATACCAGTGGGACATGGCCGATCCCAGGGACTTGTCGAAGCAAGGGATGAAAGGGGTGGCGTTCGTCAAACCGTATACGGAGATTCCCTACCGGTCGCTGGTACCTCGGGGCAAGTGCAACCTGATCGTTGCGGGGCGGTGCTTGTCGGCGGAATGGGAAGCGCTGGGGGTGCTGCGGATCATGCCGGCGTGCTTTGCCATGGGTCACGCCGCAGGCATCGCCGCGGCAATGGCCGCTCAAAGCGGAACGCCGTTGGCGAGGTTGGATACGAAGGAGCTTCAGAGCCGACTGCGGGCGGACAACGCCCTCGTCTCCATGCCCGAAAGAGGCTGGAGGCTGTAGACTATAAGCTGGAGGTAAGAGGGGGGGAGAGGTGCGGTTTGAAGCGTAAGGTTTACCCGCGACGGCGGAGAAGGTCATGAGGGACCTCCAAAGGCACTACGATCCGAGGCGATTTGAGGAGGTCGCGAGGCTGCACGCGAACGCATTCGGATGGCGCCGGCAGGGAAGGATTCCGCTTGGGATCCACGTGCAGAACCCCGAGCACGTGAGGGGCCTGGGGTACGACCAGTGGCTGGATCCGGCGCCCTTCTTCGAAGCGCAGCACAAGGCCCTGTGCGACACGCTTGAGGTTGGGTCGGACGTCCTCCCTCACGTCGCGATCAACCACGTGGGGGATTCGGTGCTCACGACGATGTTCGGGGCTGAGCTCTTTGTGCCGACGGAGATCGGGGGGACGCTGCAGGACGTGGGTCCGACGCCTTTGCAGGCGTTCTCGAAGATCGAGGAGGTCGCGTCGATCGGGCTTCCAACGCTCGATGCGGGCCTCATGCCCAGTTTTCTTCGGATGATGCGGTACTACCGCGAGCGGCTGCCGCCGTGGGTGCATCTCGTGTCGCCCATGCCCGCGGGCGCATTCTCGACCGCGCTGGAGCTCAGGGGCGCGGACATGCTGATCGAGATGGTCGATAAGCCGGAGCTATGCCGGCGTCTCATCGCCCTGTGCGCACAGCTTCAGATCAACGCGGAGCGCGCATTCCGGGCGATCTCCTGGGAGCCTCTCGCCGCGCACGTGTCGAACTTCGGGGTCCTGGGGGCGGGCCTGCGGATCGGGGACGACAGCATGGTCAACCTTTCGCCCGAGATGATCGGGGAGTTCTGCATCCCATCGTACCGAATGACCGCGGAGCAGCTGGGGGGACGCGGGCACATTCATTTCTGCACGCTGCCGCATTCGCGGTTCGATCACATCTTCCCGGCGTTGGCCGACTCCGACGAGGTGGCGGTCGCGAGCTCGCAATTCGCGTTCGAGTATTACGCCGATCACGTCGAGGAGCTGCGCGGACGACTAGCGATCGAGACGTTCTATGGGGACGCGATCGAGCACGTGCGGAAGAAGTACGGCTCGTTTGAGGACTTCGCGAATGAGTTTGTGCCGCGCTTCAAGAACGAAGCGGGGCTGGTGATGTACTGCACGGTCCAGACCGTGGAAGAGGGACGGGAGATCTGGGAGGCGTGGCGAAGGGCGCACGGGGGACAGGGGGGGGCCGGAGTGATAGGGTGATAGGTGATAGAGTGGCATGGGTAAGATGAGAGAGGGGGAAAGGGCTATCAGCGGTCAGCGGACAGACAGGATGGAAAGAGGGGGACGGGAGGGACAAAGGAGGGGGAGGCTGGAGGCGGACGGAGTCCGGAAAGAGGGGATCGAGTATGGCGTCGCCGGGCGGGGGCCGGCGGGCACTTGTATTTTCCAGCTCGCCGGGTTTCACCGACACATCAGGTTGAAAGGGAACGCCGTCATGCACAGGACAATGACGATCGCGTGCATCGCGTGGGCGCTTTGCGCTTCCTGCGCCTACGCGTCCGCCCAAGAGGGCGAGATGCTGATCGAGAACCCCTCTTTCGAGGAAGGCACCCTCGGCGAGACGCCCCCACGATGGACCAAGGACACGCTCTCCAAGAAGGACGAGCGACGATCGCCTGATTCGAAGTCGACCTTCGTGGCGGCGCGCGGGGGACACAGCGGCGAACACAAGGCGGTCATGAGGCTCGACGAGGGCGACAAGTGGATGTACATGGAACAGCGGTGGAAGACCCCGGAGATCACGAAAGGCCGGCAGTTCGTGCTCTCGGCGTGGCTCAGGGGGGAGACGCAGGCGCCCGTTGTTCTGCAAGTCACCGCGTACTGCCACTCCGTGAAGAAGGCTTACAGCGCTCGGCTTTCCCTCAGTCTCACGGACCTGTGGCAAAGGCACGAGGTGCGGGTCACCGCAGGGGCCGAGCCGACCGGCGCGACGCGCGTCGAAGACATCCCGGCGGGCAAGGGAGACTATGTGCGCGCCGTGATCCAGATGCAGACGCCGGGCGTTGACGTGGAGATCGATGACGTCGCACTCACGCGGCTAGCGCCAGGCGACGCCGGATACGTGGAGGAGCCCAGGGCGCTCCTCAGGGCACCGGCAACGGAAGTCGATCCTGCGGGACCGCGCAAGTGGCTCGAACCGACGGACGAGTACGTGACGCCGCACATCAAGTGGATGAAGCCCGCGGCGGCGGGGCCGCTGAAGGTTCTGTTTATCACATATCGCGTAGGGATGCGCGAGATTGTAGAGATCTGCCAGCGGTTTGACATCAAACGCGAGGTTTTCGCGATCGAGCGTCCGGAGGTCTTCGCCGGAGAGACCGGAACGGGAGAGTATGACTTCGGCCCGTTCCCGGGCACCCGGCCCGAGGACCAGGTGACGCGTCTTCGCGAGAAGCTCAAGGGCGAGTATGACGTGATCGTGATCGGCAACATTCCGTGGGAGGTGCTGCCCGACTGGGCGCGAGGCGAGATCCTCGGCAAAGTCGAGGATGGCACGGGGCTGGTGGGGTATATCAACGGCGCGCGCGGCGCCGACCTGGACGCGGCCATGACAGAGAAGGCGACCGCCACGCCCCGGGAGATCGCCGGGCTCTTCCCGTACGCGGGGCTGCCGGCGTTCGAAGAGTATACGAGCTTCCCGGACTTCATCGCCGGCACCATCGACGCGGCCCAGCACGGCAAGGGACGCATCGCGCTCCTCGGGGGGTACGACTGCACCACGTACCAAATGCTCGTCCCCGCGATCACCGGCTCCTTTACCGACTGGCACATGGTGCACTATGACTACTATCTAGCGTTCATGGGGCGCGTCATGGACTGGGCCTCGAAGCGGGCGTCCGAGGTCCGCTTCGCCGACGACATGCCCGAGTCGCTCCGGGTCGATCGCACGCAATTCCGGGACGTGTCCTTCGATCTCGAATCCGACGCCGTCCAAACCGTGCAGCTTGCCTTCGCCCTGCGTCACGGCAAGACCGGCGAGGTAATTACAGAGACGGAGCGCACCGCGTCGCTGGGACAGGGGCGCACGAACGTCTCGTTCAAGGCGCCAGGCGTTCCCGCCGGTCCGTATTTCGCCGATCTATGGGTCAAGCAGGACGGAAAGACGCTCGTCTTCGGGTCGGTCCTCCTCCACGTCACGTCCGAAAGCCAAATCTCGGACGTGGCTCTGACCGGGAGCGGGTTCGAGCGGGGCGACGCGATCAAGAACTACGCGCAGTCCGAGGCTATCACCGGCCGCGTGACCGTGTCGGGCGCGCGCAAGGGACAGGTCGTCATTGTCAGTCAGCGGGACAACTACGGCCGGCTCGTCGCGCGGGAGAAGTACCCGCTGGCCAAGGACGGCGAGGAAACGGTCGCGTTCGAGCTGCGCCCGCCAGCGCCGCTTTCCGTGCTTCAGGACGTCGAGGTGCGACTGATCGACGGCGACTCGGTGTTGGACGTCGGGCGCGACACGTTCACGTACAACGATCTCTTCGCGTGGGACAACGACGTCCACTACATCATATGGGAGGGGTACTCCGGCGACGCGTACGTCAATCCCGCGCTGCACAAGGTGATCCGCGACGCGGGGATCACGCTCTTCTGGCTGTCGCCCCCCTGGGGGACCCCGGGCAGCCATCAGAAACGCGTCGTCGACGGCAGCGTGCTGAGGGCGAATATGGCGGAGCTGGGCCAGCTATTCGGTCCCAGGGGCAACGCCGAGACAGCGATCCGAATGCGTCCCCTCGGCGAGCCGCAGCCCGCCCCCGGAGGCGGATACATCCGGGTGCCGTGCGTGAGCGACCCGGACTATCTGCGTCGTTCGGTGGAGATCCGCGCCGAGGCGATTGAAGACTGCGCGAAATTCTCCACCCGCCATTTCACGCTCGGCAGTGAGCTGTCATTGACGCACGGTCAGCTCGAAGTCTGCTTCGGACCCGAAAGCATTCGCGCCTTCCGCGAATACCTCCAGCGCGAGTACGGCACGATCGATCGGCTCAACGAGGAGTACGGAAGCCAATACGCCGACTGGTCCGAGATCACGCCCGTTCCGTATGAGAAGGCGATCGAGACCGGCCAAATCCCGCTCTGGATCGACTTCCGGCGATCCATGGACCACGCGTGGGCGAACCAGTTCGCTCTCATCAAGAAACGCGCTGAGAAAATCGTCCCCGGCGTCAAGATCGGCTACGACGCGAGCAACGATCCGGGGCACAGCCCCAAGATCGGCGGCCTGGGCGGCGACGACTACTGGGCGCTCACCCAAAACATGACGCTCGTCGGGCCCTATTTCTGGCCGCTCCAGATGGACTGCATCCGCGACTTCGCCAGCCCTGGCACGCTCATCGGCGGCGGATGGTTCGGCGGGTACAGCGGCCTCTTCCGCGGGGATCGGATCGGCGCCCTCCACCGGTGGATCGTATGGTATACGTTCCTGCGCGGGGCCAACTCGTTCTGGCTCTGGCAGGGAAGCGGCGGAAGCGCCGGTCACCTGATCGGCACGACCATCGCCCCGGACTTCACCTGGTACGATTTCATGAGCGACAGCCGGGGCGAGATCAACCGCATCCAGGCAGGCATCGGCAAACTCGCCATGGCCATGGACCGTCCCGACGACGGCGTCGCGATCCTGTATTCCCAGTCCAGCATGCTGATGGCCGACTTCACGGCCGAGTTCCCCAAGCGATGGGACAGCCTGGCGGCGCTGACGGTGATCCTGCCCGAGAGCAATTTCCAGTATCGCATGATCGCGTCGGAGCAGCTCGAAGACGGCGTCCTGAGCGAGGGCGACATCCGGCTCCTTTACCTGCCCTATTGTCAGGCGCTCTCGCCCAAGGAAGCGGAAGAGATCCGCGCCTTCGTCGAGGCCGGCGGCGCGGTGGCGGCGGACCTGCGGCCCGCGGTGACCGACGAGCACGGCAAGCCGTACCCGTCCGGCGCGCTCGACGACGTGTTCGGCGTGCGGCAGGACACGAAGAAGGCCGCGCCCGTCCAAGGGTCTGTGGTGCTGCCCGAGCGCGTGGGCGAGGCCGAAGGATTCCTCCCCATGACCTACGCGGACTCTTCGATCGCGCTAGCCGGCGGCAAGGCGCTCGGACGGGTCAAGGAGACGCCCGCCGTCATCACCAACGATTTCGGCAAAGGCAAGGCCGTGCTCCTCAACTTCGCCATCTCGGACTACGTCGTGGACAAACTCATGTCCGGCTCCACGCGTCTCATTCGGTTCGCCGACGAAGAAGCGGCCGCCAAGACCGCGGATCTCGTCCGCGCGATCTTCGAGCAATGCGGGTTGAGGCCCGCCCTGGCGATACGGGGGCAAGCGCCAGGCTGCCACGTGTACCGCTTTGAGAGCGGCGACGCACAGATGATCGGTCTGCTCCAGGAATCCGCGCCGTTCCTGCCCGGGGTCGGGGCCAAACCCATGCCGCAACTCGAGGCTATCGCCCGCCGCCGGAGTGAAGTCTGCGTCATTCTCAAAGAGCCAAAACACGTTTATGACATCTTCTCCCGCGAGTACCTCGGCTGCATCGCGCAGATCCCCCGCACCGTCAGTCCGGGCGTCCCGCACCTTTTCGCCGCGCTTCCCTACAAGGTGGAATCGACCGCCATGCAGCTGGAGAAGACCGCTCTTCGCCAAGGGGAGGCTTTGTCTTTCACCGCGTCGGTGGAAACCGACGGCGCGGCACCGGGCCTCCACGTTTTCCGAATCGAGCTTGTCGACCCCGACGGGAAGCGGGCCGAGATGTACACGCGTAACGCGCGGGCCGACGACGGCAGGCACACGGGTTGCGTCCAACTGAGCCTCGACGCGAAGATCGGCGATTGGACCATCACCGCCCGGGACGTGGCCACCGGCGCCGGCGGCGAAGCCACGTTCCGCGTGCTGGCAGCCGAGCCGGGAATCTGAGGTTCGGAGCTTCCAAGCTTTGCCGCTGGAGAGGCCCGCGGAGGCGAGTCGCCTCGTTTGGTTTTCTCCGGAGGACCTACAACCGCCGAAAGCTTCGAAGCTTTGCGTCCGGACCGGAGCGTGTCGCTTCCCGATCCTATTCGCGACACAACAAGAACGTCGCGCATGCCACTCCGAGAGGCGGCCGCCCCCATCGGGGATGTGCGGGACGGAAGGGCGGGCATGTCGCGGGAAGCCGCGGGACCCTCAGGCGCCAGGAAAGCAGCGGCGGGGCGGCAAGCCTTCAGCTATCAGCATTCAGCACGGGGAAAGGAGGGGTCAGAGCGCACGGGCGAAGGAGGAGAGGCAGCCGGCGAGGAAGGCGGCCTGGAGGGTGCTGGTGTCGGGGGTGAAGTGGACGCCGTCCAAGATCGCGGCGGTTCCGAGGGAGAGGGTGAAGGCGTGGAGGTCGAGGATGGGGACGCCGTTCTTTTCCATCACGCCGGCGGCGGCTTGGTTGTAGGCGAGGACATCGCGGTTGAAGCGGAAGAACTCCTTCCCGGTGGTGTTGTGTTTCGCCTCATCGACGGGGGTTATGGTGATCCAGACGGGAGAGACGGGGATCTCGCGGATGCGGTCGAGGGCGGTTGCGAGGTTCGCGCGGTAGGCGGTGAGCTCGACCTGCTTGGCGCCGGTCTGGGGGTTCGTGCGCAGGTCATGGAGGCCGGAATTGAAGAGGAGGAGGTCGTAGGACTTCAGCTCCTCTCGGCGCTCGGCGAGGCGGGCAATGAGGGCGGAGGAGTCGCCACTGTAGACGCCGGCGGGGCTTTCAGCGTCGGGGTCGGGGGTGTGGGGCGAATCGGGGGGGCGGGAATCGAGGAAGGGAGCGGTCATTTTCTTGAGGTGAGGGCCGTACTGGATGGAGATGCTGTCGCCGATGACGAAGAAGGATTTGCGCATTTTAACCACCAAGACACAAAGGTACGAAGGGGGCAGCAGAAATTCTAACGCAGAGGCGCGAAGGGCGCAAGGGCGCAGCCGGCTTCGCGCTACGCGCTTCGCCGCGCCACGGGAGGACGCAGAGGAAAGGCAAGAGGGCCTCACGCAAAGGCGCAAAGGAGGAGAAGAGAAGACACAACGCAGAGGCGCAGCCGCCGCCAGCAGTATCACCAAGATGCTGCACAGGATATTCGTTTAGTCAGGTCCAGTTTCAGGATCTCCAGCCGCGGGCAGTATGGTTATCGTCTCGCCGGGTCTTGTTTGAAGCGTCAACAGCTTTGCCTTCGTTCGTCCTTCCTTGCCATCGCGAATGACTACAATGTCTTCCGCGATATTGTTGGCCAGTTTCAACACGGCGCCCTTAACGCTTTCGATTTCCACGTTGATAATTCGGCCTTCTTTCATCTTTGCGCCGACCAGAAAGGCGCCTTCCGCCCGCATGTTTTTGAAGGAGGCGGCCTTGCGCCAGGCGCTGGGGACGGCTGGGAACACCGTCAGTTTCCCCCGCACGGTGTGAAGGAGCATTTCCTGAATGGCGTTGACGGCGCCCATGGCGGCGTCCATCTGCATCAGGTTTCCGCCCTCTCCGCTGGTCCATGTTGTTAGTCCGGACAAGCGGGCAAGTTCCACCGTCCCCCGATATTCGGTCGTGAACAAGCGGTGCCAGAGTTCATAGTGAAGATACGCGGCCTCGCCGTCTTTTATCCGGCTGTATATGATCGAGGCCCAGACAAAAGAGAAGGCAATCCAGTTGCCCGGCCCGGTTTCGAGCCAGTGGTGCACCGTCGGCGCGAGAAGACGCGAGAACTCCCCTTCCTCCGGGTCAAGCGTGTCGAACGGGTGGAGCGCCGCCAGATGACTGTGGTGCCGATGGGAAAACTCGAGGTCCTGGCCCTCGGAGATCGCAATCCGGGGTAGTCCGCCGGGGTCTCCGGCATAGCCCGCTTGGGCGCCGATGGGAGAATCCGGTTCGGTGAACG
>JAZDKG010000110.1:0-14730 GCA_043803205.1 Planctomycetota bacterium | reverse complement strand
CGAGTCCCTGCGCCTCCCCGTAGAAACCCCCTCGCAGGAAACCCAGCGTGATCCATGCCTGGGTGTAGGTGAGGAACTTGTCGTGAAAGGCGCCGAGGGACTGCTTTCCCCGAAGCCGCCCGTCGCCGCTTGGGAGGTTCTCCATCATCCAGCGCGCAAGCCCCGTGAGGCGGCGCAGCTCCCCGGTCAGGGCGAACGCCAGGGGCACCTTGTAGCACGCGAGCACGCCGGACGCGCTCGGCTCCATCCCGCCGTCCTCCCTCTGCTGGGAAACGAGGTAGCGCAGACCCCTCTCGATCGATTTCTCGATGCGGGCCGCATCCGACGTTTTGTCCCGAGGACTCTCTTTCATCGATCCAGCTCTCCTTGCTGCGGCCGGAAAAAAGAGATCACTGCGTGTCGACCCTTCGTCCCGGCACCCACACCATCTTTCGACCTTTTCCGAGAAGGTGTTCCAGGCGCGCGGCGATGCTGCGGGCACCGGCGATGCCCGTGCGGGCGGCGTCCAGGAACATGTTGCACCCCGGCACCGCGTCGCGCCAGGGAGAAAAGTTCTCCCGGGACTCCCAGAAATACCGCTCCTTTCCGAGACGATACAGGCGCATGTTCTCCAGCTCCATGGCAAGCGCCTCGCGGACCCTCCGGAGCTGGGCCCTCGCCACCCGGGGTTGGAAGGCCGAGCAGTCCAGGATCGCCTCCTGCGCTTCATGCTGGATGACGCCAGAGGCGATCTGTCGCGCTAGGTGCTCGAAGGCGAGCTGCGCGTGTCGGACGCGCTGGCGCTCGACCGTACTGCGCGCGGCGCGGCGCGCCCGGCTCAGCCATTTCCCCGCAACCGAAAGCCCCTCCTGCGCCGTCTTGAGATACTCCAGGCACGGCCCCGTCTCGGAAACACGCTGATGATCCCACGCGTCGTGCCACCGGCTGTGAACGTTCCCGCTGTACGCGAGGCCCGGCGTCGCCCGCTCGACCGCCTCGAAATGCCTGCGCATGGGCGACGCCGCCCGGCCGTAGTATCGAGCGCAATAATCCTCGATCATCGCCCGGCGGGGGATTCGACGGTCCCACATCCACCGAGCGGTGGCGTACCGCCCGAAGCCGCACGCCCACCAGTTGGCGAGTTCCGTCTGCATCTCAACCCCGTCGGCCCCCATCTTTTCGAAATGCGCGAAATCCGCCGGCACGACCGCCAGCGGCAGCGGATGGTACCCGAAGCCGAGGCCGTAGCGTCCGTACTTCTCGTGCATGATGAAGTCCGTCGAGCGGCCGTTCCGGCGACAGACCGCAAGCCATCGGCGGAAAAGGTCGTGCCACTCGCTATACTTTGACAGGCTGAACGGCTTGTTGTACTGCCGCCCCCACGCACAGAACTCCACCATCACGTCCCGGGCGGGGAAGACCCTCTTGGGCGGCGCAAGGAAGCGGTTGTCGAAATGCACGTTGTAGGCGAGGTGCATCACCCGGACGCCGGGCAGCTCCTTGCGCACCCGACGCGCCACGAAGTTCACCCCGCGCATGAGGAGATCCGCGTGGGTTTCCTTCCGACACCTCCGGCACCGGCACATCCGATGCCCTTCCGTCGGCCAGAAATCCAGCACGTCGATCTCCGGATGACGCGATAGAAACGCGACCACGCGCGCGGCGAGGAGCTCCAGCACCTCCCTCCTGTGATAGCACGGCTGCTGGTACTTCGAGAAATACTCGCCGGTCAGGAAGTTGTCCCATCCATGCGTTCCCACGATGAGCCCCAGCCCCCGTTTGCGGATCTCGCGAAGGAGCGAGGCATGGCGCTTCGCGAACCGGTCCCAGAGCGTGTAGTCGTACGAGGGGTTGAGGAACACGTGGCTCATCTTGAGCTTCGCGATCCAGTCGACCAGCGCGCGCAATTCGTCCGCCGAGTCTTCTCTCTCGGTCAGCATCAAATGATAGATGCGGTACCGGAAGGTCGGCTTCTCGGCGATGTCGACGGACGCGAGGTTCGGACGGCGGTCTTCGGGCACGACCTCGTCGGTCTCATCGGGGTAGAACCATCGCACTCCCAGACATCGCTCCAGGAACGTGTAGACCGCGTACAGCACGGCGCGGGGGCTGTTCCCCGCCAGGTGCACGCGCCCGTCCAAGTTCCGAACGACAAACCCGTCCGGATGACCTCCCAGACGCGCCAGGCCAAGCGATCCGCGCGCGGCGCGGACAGCCGGATGGGTCCCAGGCGTCCCCAGCACAAAGTCCGCCCCGCTCGACCGCGCCGAGCCCGTCGTGAGCTTCACCGGCCTGCGCGTGATCTTCTCGAGGTAACGACCCAACTGCCCCGCGGCGAATGTCACCAAGTCGCTTTTCTTCTGTCCGGTTTCAATCGTCCATGGTCCGCTCATCTCGTTTGTTCCCTTTCGCCGAATGTTTGCTTCACTCAAACAGCGATTCCAGAAGGCGCCGCTTCAGCTCCTCCTTCCTTGCGAAGTACTCCTGGATGAGGGAGGGAAGCGTGCGCGCGGCTTCCACCTTGGCCTCCTCGGTCGCCTCGGCGCTCCCCGCCGTCGCGAGCTTCTCCCGAATCGCTTCGAGAAGCGAGCGCAGCGCGGCGGCTTTCTCGTCATCCCGCCCCGCGCCCTCCGCCAGTTGCGATAGATCCTTCGCTTCGCCCTCGACGTTAAACTCGGGCACCGCTAAAGCGCGCGCGAGGTGCGCGTCGTCCACCTCGATCTCCACATCCCTTGAGTAAAGGCCGATGACCGCCCGGACCCGCTCGATCCCGGGCGGATACACGCTCGACACCGCAACCTTCGTCCATTCGGACGTGGGGGTGAAATCCTGGGACTGCCCGCCGCCGCCCACGGTGGCTTGCTTCTTCCAGGAGCCGGTGGCTTCGTCCCACTTGAGCCCCCGGACCGAGACATACGCTGACGGATCGCCCGCCGGCACGCTCCCGTCCGACCTCACGTACACCGAAAACGTGAACCGCGTCGGCGCATCAAGCCGGGCTTCCACCTCCTGATATCCCATGGACCACTTGTCCTCGCCCTTGACGATCAGGATTCCCATTCCGCCGCCGTCCTCCCGACCCCCCGCGCCCTTCACGAAGCACAGCTTGTCGTTGGCGCGCGTCTTGCTCGCATCCGCGCCATAAGGCTCCCTCGGCAACTCGTAGCTCTTCCCCGACCATCCGGTCGGAGCCGTCCCCTCCTCCCCCCCTTCGAAAGACGGGTTCACGAGGAGGTTCACGCCGACCTCCCCTGCCCGTGTTGAACCCCACGCTAGACACGCGAAAACGCCCGCCGCAGCCAACCGTGTGATCCCCATCACATGCCTCCGCTTCATCGGAGTGTCACTCCCCCAGGACGATTTCCTTCTTGTCCGACCTGCCGCTCGTCACATCGGTGGCCGAGAGAATCCACGTCCCCGGCTTGTCATTGAGCGCAAACCTCATCGATCCCGCGGCGGCGCCGTCCTTCATGAGGATCGTCCGATCACAGTGCCGTGGGGTCGCGCCGTCAGGATCGGTGAGCGTGACACGAACGACATGCGTTGCCACTGGCGCCCCCTCGAAGCGAAGCGCCACCTGGAACTCGATCCGTCCGCCGGGCGCGTAACGATCTTGCACGCCCGACAGGGCGAGCGCCCCGACACGATACGGCAGGAGCGCAAAGAGATGCGCCTCCCCCGGAACGAGCGCGACCTCCGCGCCGGCCGTCAGCCCGAGGTACTCCCTTTTTCTCACGTCGTACAGATGTCCGGGATGGTCGAACTTGAACCGAACGTTTCTCGCCGCCGCGTCCGACGGCCCGCCCACCTCCGCGACGTCCCGCAAGAGGCCGAGGTACTGGGCGTCCCCATCGGCGTAAAGCGCGCGCGTGAGCGCCCTCAGGTTCGCCGGCGAATCGCTTGTGAACTCCACGCGCCGTCCCAGGCCCGCCAGGGACTCAACCTTCTCCCACACCCGGCGCATCCCCAGGCCCTTCTCCTCGTCCGACAGGGACGACGCGTAGCGATCCACCCCGAAGTTGAGATACCACGCCCTCCCCTTGCCGTACCGGTTGACCAGGGCCGCCGGCGTCTCGCCGGTGTGCGCCAGCGCCGTCGCCGTTCCCGCTCCGATGTTCGTCTCCAGGCGCGTCCTGCCGGCGACCGCGAGGGCTCCCTCCCCGGCGTCGAGCGTCACGTCCCCCAACTCGTACTGCGTTTCCATCCCCGTCCTGCGGATCCCGAACACCTCATCCAGCGGACACGACTCGCGCAGCCTGCCGTGACCGTCCCTCACGCCCGGGCGGAAATCGGCGACGACCGTTCCGCCTGCGCTCACGAACTCCTTGATCCGCTCGATCTCCTCATCCGACAGCGCCTGCGCATAGGGGAGAAGCACGACCTTGAAATCCGCTCCCGCCAACTCCCCGTCCTTCACCTGCTGGTAGGACACGTACCGGTAGCTGAGGCCTAGATCCTCCAGAAGCGCCAAGTACCTCTCCGTATGAGTGGAGGCACCAAGCACCGTGCTCAAAGGCCCATCGAACTCCGCCACGTGCTCGCTCGCGCGAGAGTAATAGATCCCCACATCATGTACCCTCTTGGCACGGAGGAGGAGCTTCGCCACGCCCCCCTTGATCTCCTGCATCTGGCGCAGACCCGCCTCAAACGTGGGATAAGGCGTGAGGTCCGGCGCGAAGGCGCGGTCCCCGGCCGAGATATTCGCGTACCCGTACGCCGCATACCACGTGATGCCGTTGCTCCCCTCGAACAGGATCTTCCACGGGTAGTAGCGCTGCGTCTCGGGCAACCGCTGGTTGACGCCCGGCCCCAACACGTATCCGCCGTAGCACCACCCGGTGAGAGCCCCCTCCTTCCGGAACGAGCGCGTGAGCATGGTCACCGGCTTCCAGAAAGCCACCTCCTGCGCCGCGCCCGCGTAGGAAAAGATGAGTTCGCATGCGTCCGAAAGCTTCCACCAATCGCACGCCAACCACGTGCTCAGCCCCGAGAACGTGTCCCCTCCGGCCCGCGCCGTCGGATCCTTGGCCCGGCACACTTCTCCGCCGTACCGGAACGCGTCCGCCCACACGCTGTCCATGTGCAGGCGATGGTCAACCCACTGCGCATACCTGCCGGTCTTCTTCGCTTCGGGAAGGGTGATGGGAACCACTTCTTCCCAGTCGCCGTACTGCGTGCCCCATTCCCTGTTGACGCCATCGAGCCCCCCGTACTCCTTTTGCAGATGCCTACGGAAGCTCGCCATACACGTCGGGGAAAAACAGAGGTCCTCCCCCGCGAAAGCGAAATAGATCTCATCCCCCATGCTGTACCCGAGCGACCCGTATTTCGCCGTGTGCGCCAACGTGCCTTCGATCTGGGCCGCGAGCTCTTGGCGGTACTCCGGATCCGTGAGGCAGGGGGTCCGCACGAGATCGCTGCTGGACCGTGGCGCGCCCCCGTGCTGCGCCCGCCATTCCTCACGAAACATCGCCACAGTGTTGATCACGCGGATGTTATCTTTGAACGGAACCCCCATGACCGGCTGGTGCGCGCGCTGCCACGACGCGTTGCAGACGATGCCGTCCAGACCGCAATCGTAGATCGCGCGGTGAACCAGCCGCTTCACGTGACCGCTCGAGCTCATGCTCCAGAGCACGACCGTATAATCAGGCAAAGGCTGCGACACCCCGAATTCCGCCGCCGCCGTGTCGACCGCCTCCCCATCTTGAAACAGAACGGCTTTCACCGTGTTCGAAAGGCTCAGGCAGTCGCTCAGGGGGAACTCCGCCTTCGCCGCGCCGCTTCCCGCGGCGAGCTCGATCTCCCTGACCGCGAGCTTCCTGCCGAAGTTGTCCCACAGTTCAAGGACAAGCTTCGCAGCGTCGGTCGGACCCTTGTTCACGGAAACGGAGACGGCGGCGTTCTCCTCCCCCGCGTACCTCTCCTTGTCCGTGGAGAGACCCGCAATCGAGACAGGGGACGTGCACACGAAACTGCACGACCCCCAGTTCACAACCTTTCCCCCCTCGCGCACAACCACGTCGACGAAATGGCTTCCCGCCGTAAGAGGTCGAAGCGCGACCTCGATCTCATTCGGGCCGGGGGAAAGCACAACCGCCGTCTCCTGCTCTCCCTCCACCTCGTTTTCCGGCGAGCGCACCGTCACCCCAAGGACGCACTGCCTGGGCTCGCCGCGCGTCGATTCCAGGCTGATCGCCAGCTTCCTGGTCGCAAGCTCCGCGCGCCCTATCGCCTCCTCTGTCCCGAACCCGATCTCCCGGATGAGAACGTCCGGCTCCTTCCGGGCGGACCACAGGATCGTCTTGATCGCCAGCGACATCGCATACTCGTAGTCGAGCCACGTGGGCTCAGGATCCAGTCCCGATGAGGGCGTGATGAAGACGTTCTGGCTCCCGTTCCGAAGCGGGTACCTGAAACATGCGACGCGCCCCTTCTTGAAGATCGCAAGCTTCATGAGCTGCGAATCCGCGCCGTGGCTGGACGCGTAGGGAGCAAGCTCGCCGACGCCGGAGAAGGGGACCCCTTCGCTCACGAACTCCACGCCCTCCGTCGCCGTCGCACTCAGCACCTTCTCCAGCGTGGCATCGCCCTCCAGGACAAAGCTCATCACTAAGCCCGTCCCCTCGCTCACCTTCTTGAGGATCGCGTACTTCACCTCGGTCGGGATCCCTTTCCACTCCATGAAGCCGATGATGATCGCGTCGTAGTCGCCCTGGAGCTTCTCCTTGATCTCCGCGACCTTCTCCTCAAGGGTCTGCCCCTGGATCAGCTCGTAGTACCGCGCGGTCGCGGGGTCCACGCCGAACTTCCCCGACCCGGGCGCGAAGAACGTGACATAATCGAGATCCATCCTCTCCGCTAACTCGAGCGTCTCACGCTGAACCCACCGGGGCGCAATGACGAGCACGCGCGTCTTCCCCCCGACGTACAGCTTCGCCCACGCGATGTGAGGCGTGACCACCGCGTCGCTCAGCTCATAGAAGCCCTTCTCCATGTCCTGCCGCAGCTCCATCGCCCCAGCGGCGCACCCCCACCACACGAGAACCGCCGCTACCCAGACGGCAACGCCGACGCTCGAAACCCGACCGACTCGATTCCGACACATATCGCCTCTCCCTTCCGTATGGGTGGTCACTGGACCAGCGACTCAAGAAGCGACTTCTTGAGCGCGTCCTTCGCCGTGAAGTAGTCCTTGATGAGACCCGCAAGCTTGTCGGCCGCCTCCCGCCGCTTCGCCTCGGCCGTCTCCTTGTTCCCGGCAACCACGAGAAGCGCCTTGATCTCCTCGAACCGCTTCTCGAGCGCGGCGAACTCCGCGCCCTGCTCCGAGGCGCTCCCACGAAGCTCCTCAAGCTGCTTCCCTTCCTTCTCAACGTTGAACTCGGGCACGTAAAGCCCCTGCGCAAACGCGCAGTCATCCACCGCGATTACCAGGTCCCGCGTGTACGAGCCGATCACGAGCTTCACCCTCTGCGTATCGGCGGGAAATACCTTCGTCACCGTAACCTTCGTCCAGTCCGCCGTCGGCACGATCTCCGTCGACTTCCGCCCGCCCCCCTCGGGTGTGACCCAACGGCCCGCGGCTTCGTCGAGCTTCAGAGCTTCAACCGAGATGTACGGCTTGTTGTCGCCCGCCGGGAACGCCCCGTCGGACCTGATCCACGCGGAGAACGTGAACTGCGTCGGCTCGGCGACCTTGACCCCGATGATCTGCGAACCCACCGCCTGCTTGTCGTCGCCCTTGACCGTGAGATGCGCTTCGCACTCGTCCGCCTTCTCCCCTTCCTTCACCTCCTTCGGCCGTCCGCCCTTCGCCTTGACGAAACTTGTCTTGTCGTTGCCCGGGATGCTCTCCGACGACCACCCATACGGCTCCTTCCCCTCCTCCCCCTCCTCGAACGAAGGATTCACAAGGTAGTCCTTGTACAGGATCGCGCCGCGGGCTCGGCCCCCCGCCAGTGCCAGGGAAACAACCGCTGAAATCGCAGCTATCCGCCACATCATCCTCATCTCGGAGTCCTCCCAACTCGACACATGCAAACTATCCGTTTCTCGTTTGAAGCTCCCTCGCTGAGAGCGCTTCGATCTCGGGTCTCTCTCAACCTGCGGGGAAACTTGTCACTCGGCCAGCAGCAACTGAACCTGAAACTCCGCCTCCATCTGCTCATATTCCGAAGCCGCCGCCCCTATCAAAGGCCCTTCTCGGACGCACGTCTCAAGCGACACCGCGGCGCCCTCAAAGCGACTGAGCGCCGTTTCGTATCTGCCGGCAACGCCCTCGAAACGGGCTCGCCACGCTCCAGCGTCCTTTGCGTCCTTGAGCAGGCCCTCCACCTCCTTCATGGCAGCGGTCATCCCGACTCTGGCCTTCTCAACCTCGCCCTGGAGCCACGCAAGATAGCCTCCGTTCAATCTCTCCTCTTCCACGACGGCTTCTTGGGGACCCGCGGGCGACCCGACAAACACAAAATCCCCGAGCAGCTTAGGCGCAATAAAGGTCCCGGCCGTGTACGACCAGGCGCTGAACTGCGCGTCCTCGCTCCCGCACTCTTTCCGGGTGAAGTTCCCGCCCCACGCGTCGCCTGTCTTGGGTGTCGCCCCCAACTGGGAGAATGGTATGCCGATCTCTACGCTCCAGAAACCGTCCCCCACGACAACCGCCGATTTCCACTCCCGATTCCATCCGAAGTCTCCCCCCATCTCGTCACACTGAACGTTTGCCGTATTCAGAATGAAGCGCATGAGGGTTGACCGCTCCCGGCTCCTCGGAATGTCAAGAAAGACCTGTATGCTGTCGTCCGCCCACACCCTGCCGTCTCTTTCCTTCGCCTGAGTCTTGATACGAGAGATCTCGGGCTCCATGCACATGAAGGAGATGTAGAGGCCGGAATCGTCCCAGCCCGCCCGAACCAGGGTCTGCTCCGATGCGTACACTCCCCTTCCTCTGTCGATAAGGGTGAAGCCGGTCACCCTCGGGAGCGCTTCCCACGCGGCGTCCTCCAGCTTCCCGTCGATCCTGAGCGGCGTCCCGACACGGTAGCACCGATACGTGGGACGTTCCTCAGCGCCTGCCAGAGTCGCAACCAGTATCACCCCCACTAGAAACCGCATCTCAAGCCTCACACCTTTCAACCTTCACAGAACGTTCCTACGCCTGGACCGCGGATCCCTTACCAGCTTTCCGCTGTGAAATACGCCAGCTAGCACGCGGGGGCGCCAGTCCGCCGAAGCGTCGTAATACTTCTTCCCGGTGTGCACTTGGTTTACCAAGACCGCCGCTGTGTGTCTGCGTGTTCTTGCGATGATCTTGCCGTCCGGACGCACAAAGAAACTCCCCCAGCTCGAATACCGACGCGAGGAATTGTTCGCGCTGACCCACATGTAGTTCGACGCCGCGCTCGCCTGGATCGTGGCACGCACAATCTCGCCCCTGAGCTCCGGGTCCTTCTCGAGCTTCCTCGCCCCCGCGTTGTGAAACGAATGAAACACCACTTCCACCCCCATCCGCTTGTACCGGCGGTAAAGCTCGGGATACCGGTAATCATGACAGATCAAGAGCCCGCACCGGACCCCCTTGACTTCAAGCGTCACGAAATGGCCCCCTGGCGAGTAGAACCTGAGATCATCCGTCGCCGCGGGCGAAGCCTTGCCGGTGCAGAACATCTTATCATACCGCTCCAGGAGTCTGCCCCGCTCGTCAATGACGTACAGCGAGTTGTGGGGGCTGTGGTGCCCCGTAAGCCGGTGCGTCGAACCAACGACAACCCACACCCCCAGCCCGCGCGCCGCCTCCATCACGTCTTCGGTCCTCTTCCTCAATTGCGCATAGTCCAGCTCGCGCTCCGTCCTAAGCTCCCGTCCCATATACCCCGACAGCGCGCATTCCGAAAAATGCACGACGTCCGCCTTCCGGGCGCCCGCGCATCTCATCTGCTCCACGATATGCTCGAAGTTTCCCTCGATGCTCTTCGTGACGGGAAACTGACAGGTCGCCACCCTGATCCTTCTTCCCACCATTCGGCCTGCTCCCTTCCTGCCGACCGACCTTTTCAACTTGCACTCATTCGCGTTTCTCACTGGACCAGGGACTCCAGGAGAGCTTTCTTTAGCGCGTCCTTCTTCGCGAGATACTCTTGGATGAGCTCGGGAAGCCTTTGGGCAGCGTCCTTCCTTTCCGCCTCGGGCCCGTCGCTCTTGATCGCCACCGCTTGCAGCTTCTTCATTTCCTCAAAGAGGCTCCCCAGCACATTCATCTCTTCTGAATGATCCGTCGCGTCCCGGCGAAGCCCCGCTAGTTCCTCCGCTTCCTTTTCCCAGTCGAAATCAGCCGCATCGAACCCTTGGATCAGCGCGCAGTCGTCAACCGCTAGCACCGTGTCATGCGAGAAGGACACAATGCCGAGCTTTACCCTCTCCGTAGTCGCCGGAAAGACCTTGGAGACGGCAACCCTCGTCCATTCCGTCGCAGGCACGAACTCCACGTTCTTTCGCTCGCCCCCTTCCGGCGTCACGAACCGGTTCTGCTCCTTGTCAAGCCGCAGCCCCTCCAGCCAGATATGTGCCTTGATGCCGCCCTCGCATTTCACCCACGCCGAAAACTTGAACTGCGTCGGCTCACTGATCTTCACCGCCACAATCTGTGAACCTGACGCCGACCTGTCTTCCCCCTTGACCACGAGATGCGCCTCACCCTCGTCCGCCTTCTCCCCCTCCTTCACCTCCTTCGGACGCCCGCCCTTTGCCTTGATGAAACTCGTCTTGTCCACGGACGGCAGGCTCTCGGACGACCACCCGTCAGGCTCCTTCCCGTCTTCCCCCTCTTCGAAAGACGGATTCACAAGATAGTCCTTGTACACGATCACGGCCCTCGCCTGTTCCCCCGCGAGGACGAAGAAAACCGCGACGACCGCTGTTGCGATCATGCCCGCTTTCATCTCAAGCCCTCTCTGACCTTTGGCGTGCCTTGGCCCGCGACCTTCTGTCGGGCGCGGCGATCTGCCCCGCCTCTTGATTTCCACTCCTTTTGACCGTCACATCCGCGACCCCAACATCACTCGACGGCCTGTCCGGCCCGTTCCCATACCTCTCCAGGAATGCGTCGATGAGAGACTTCTTGGGCATTTGCCTCGCGACGAAGCTGCAGTTCCGCACGATCGCCTCGAATACCCGGTTCGCAATAATCCTGTGCCCCAAATCGTTGGGATGGCAGTGGTCCCCGTCGATGATCCAGTCCACACCGACCTCAGCCGCATACACGTCTGCGAGTATCAGACCGTTCGCCTCGGCGACCTGCTGGATGACGAGATTGTATACCTCGGTGAGGTCGTAGCTGCTCTCTCGCCAGTGTTCGCAGCTGGCATAGAAGGCCTCGTGCATGTAGTAGGTGTTGACGATCACGATGACCGGTTCGATCTTCGCTCGGATGCGGTCGATCAGTTCCTGGTAGGCGCGCCGGAAGACCTCCGACGACGTTCCGCCGCGCGAATCGTTGAGGCCGTAGGACAAGAAAACCATGTCCGGGCGATGCGCAATCAGGTCAGCCTCCACTCGCTCCAGACCCGACGGCTTCGCCGAGAACTCGTAGGCTGGACACTCAGGAGTGAGCACATTGCTTCCGATCCCTTGATTGATGAGATCAATCTCACTTCCTTGGAACTCCTCCAACATTCGCACAACTTGACTGACCCAACACTTCCCCTTCTCCGAGACCGAGTAGCCCCATGTGGTGCTCTCGCCCAGAGCGACGACTCGGCGAATGGGCTCCGACCGCATATCAGTCTGACGCCTGAACACGTTTCAATCCCTCAGCCGGGAGAAGCACATCCTTTCGGATCAGTGCGTGCCCCGCCTCATGCCGGGGCCTCCGAGTCCCCCGACGCGCGACCCCACCCTCCGTGCGCACGGGGCCCGTTCCCCACAGGGCCTTGTCTTCGGAAGCCGGGCAAGGCGGCGGCGGCATTGTGCCGCCGCCACCCGTTCTCGGTCACAACTAATCCTGCGCGTACAGGCTGTCGAAATAGATACCCCAGACGTACCCTTCCAGAGCCCAACCGATCGGCGTGGCAGTGTCGGGTTCAATCGCGCCTTCCCCTCCTGCCGGCGTTCCGAGATCCCGGAACGGCTTCAGGCCGCATGAGGCACCGTAGGACGTGTTGGTCAAACAACTCGCCACGCCCCGCCCCACGTTGTTGGCAGCGTCCCCGTACGTCTTGACCGACCCGTCCGCGAAGAGCACGTTATACGCGTGATCGTGGTTCCCCGCCATCGAGCCCCGCACCATCGCTTCGAGGTAGTCGTTGTAGTTGTAGCGATTGCCGCCCGCCTCATAGTAAGGCGGAATGCCTGCCACGGGCGGATCACTGAACGTCTTCCCCATCTGCTCCTGGTAGTACCGCGCCGGTTTTCCGGCCGTCATAAACAGTCGATCGCTCGCAATGGCCTTTCCCTGGTAGTCGTTGATGTTCATCGCGTCCCCCCGCAGGGGTACGGTCCCGCTCCCTGCAGCGGGCGATGTGGGCGGCGTCGTCGGCTGACGCAGACTATACGCCCCAAACATGCAAAGCTGACTGTAGTTGGTGGCGTACTTATCGTTTGCTCCGCCGCCCGCCCAAAGGTAAGTGCTCACCGTCGAGTTGATAATCACGCTCCCGAACATCCCCAGGTACCCCGGCGCCCCGAAGTTCGCCGTGCTCCGGTTGCACTTGGACGTGTCGCCCCCGAACACCCAGCGGGCGTCCGGATACGGAACAAGGCTGTTCAGCACAATCCGACCGCCGCTCGTCCATAAAGGCGCCTTGTCGTCATACTGAAACGCGCAGTACACGCTGTATCTCTTGTAAGCATCCGGGATGTTCAGGCTCGGACAGACCAGGACCGACCCGCCCTTCTGCGTGAGATACCCTCCCGTGAAAAGAAGCGCGAGTCCGTTCGCCCGCGTCGGCTTGTTGTAGCGGTCGTCATTCACGTTGTCATTTGGCATGAGATACAGGCTGTATGACGACTCGTCTATGTTGAACAGGCTGCTTCCCTTGGGATCACCCCAGTTCGAAACCGTGCCCGCGCTGTACAGCCCCCCGCACCCCCCGACAAGAAGTGTAGAAGGGCCACTCACTGCGCTCTGCTGCACCCCGGAGTTGCCATAGAGACACGGGAGATAGCCCTTGTTGTCGTTCGCATACATCGTCATCGCTAGGCCGATCTGCCTGAGGTTGCTCCGGCATTGCGTCTTCCGCGCCTCCTCCCTTGCCCTCCCCAGCGCGGGAAGGAGCAGTCCCACGAGGAGCGCAATGATGACCATCACCACCAGCAGTTCGATAAGCGTAAAGGCGCCGCCTTTACGCTTCCTCACTGTCCTGAGCCTGTCGAAGGAAAGCTCGATCAGTGTGAATCCTTTTCTTTCCATTTCTTTTTCTCCTCTGCAACACCTTGGTTAGTTGTTCCGGATCCTTCTCGTCCTCGTCCGTCACATCTTCCGCCCTCCAATTAGATGGTTGTCCTCTGCTTTGCTCGCCCAGCCGCAAGCGCGCTTGCCCCCCTCTCCTGCGAGGCTAGGGGCTTCGCGGTGGACTGTCTGACTTCGAGTGTCGGCATGACGGTCACCCGCCGCTTCTCGACGGTGTCCCCGTGCTCGATCTTCTCAAAGAGCATCCTCGCCGCCTCCAGCCCGATTTGACGTGTCTCCGTCGCCAAGGAAGTGAGTGGAATCACGTGCGGGTGGTTCGCCTCCATATCGTCCCACCCCACCACCGATAGGTCCTCCGGTATAGACAGGCCCCTCCGCAGCGCGAGCCTCATCACAAAGCTTGCCACGTTGTCATTGAAACAGCATACCGCCGTCGGGCGATCGGCGTCCTCAAGGTCCAGCAGTCGACCCATCCTGGCCTCGTCTTCCGGACCGGACCCATGGACGTCGTGCAGGGCAACGATCCAGCTTGGATCGACTTCAAGCCCATGCGCCCTGGAGGCCGCAAGGAACCCCGCGAGACGCTCCGGCTGGGTCGGTCGGTCCTGGGACCTCTCATGTTGCACGTACCCGATCCGCCTGTGCCCCAGCGCGTGAAGATGGTGGATGGCGAGCGCCATTCCTCCGCGGTTGTCTCCCCCCACGAAATCCTCTTCGAGCTCCACTTCCTTCTCGATGAACACCATCGGGATCCCCCCATCGCGCACGACGCGGAACTCCTCGGGCGCTAGGAGATACACGGGCTCAATGAGGATCCCGCTTGCCCCGCGCTCCTGCGCTAACTTGAGATACAGCCGTTCCTTCTCCGCGCCCGGTGATAGCTCCCCCACCGAGACCGCATATCCCCGACGCAGAGCTTCCTCCTCCACCCCCTTGAGAATCCCGCCGAACACGTCGAAGTCCCCGGCCACGAACATGATCGTCCGCATCGCGTGGCTCTGCTGGACCGCATAGCTCTCGCGACAAATGAACGTTCCCTTCCCCCTGCGTCTCACCACGACCCCCCTGCGACTCAAGTTGAAGATCGCCCGTCGGACCGTGGGACGCGCCACTCCGTAGATGTGCGCAAGAACCTGTTCGCTCGGGATCCTGTCCGCAGAGGCCCACACCCCCTTGGCGATTTGTCGCTCGATGTCCTTTTCCACCTGCCAGGAAAGGGACGCCCCCGAGTTGCGATCAATCGCAAGATGGATATCGTTTGACAAGTCAGATCACCCCAAGTAACCTATATGTTACTTGAGTAGACTACAATTCTTTTCCGGCCCTGTCAAGGCCGACTATCTCTT
>JAZDKG010000109.1:0-5162 GCA_043803205.1 Planctomycetota bacterium | reverse complement strand
ATGAGCAATGAGGCGCAGGAGTATCTCCGGGCGGAGGGAGCGAAGGCGCTCAAGGGAGGCAGGCGCAGAGTGCACGCGCTCGTTCAGCTCGACGAGATCCCCTCCGCGGAGGCGCGCAAGGAACTCGCCCGCCAAGGGGTTGAGCTGCTCACCTATATACCACACCGTGCCTGGGTTGCCGCAATCCCCGCAGAAAAGCCCCGCGAGGCGCTCTCATTCCATGGCGTCCGGTGGGCGGGCGCGATCGAATCCTGCGACAAGCTCGACCCAAAGCTGGCCCGCGGCGAGCGCGCTCCCTGGGCGTATCATGCGAACACCGACACCGCCATCGCGCTCGTCCAGTTCTTCAAGGACATCTCGCTCGATGAAGGCGCGGAGGCAGTCCGCGCCCACGGCGGAACGGTCGTCGGCGAGGCGGGCCTCATCAACACGCTGGTGGCAAAGGTCCCTTTTCCCGAACTGGCGGCGCTGGCGGGGGAGGACGTCGTGGAGTGGGTCGAGCAGCCGATTCCGCCGCTCGAACCGATCAACGCGGAGAACAGGGCGGCCGTGGGGGCGAACACGCTCCAGTCGGCACCCTACGGCCTCGATGGCTCGGGCGTGGACGTGCTCGTGTACGACGGCGGGCGCGCTGACAGCCATGTGGATTTGAATTCCCACATGACCTACGGCGACAGTTCACCGTTCGATTCGCAGTACCATCATCCAACGCACGTTGCTTGTACCCTTTGCGGAGACGGATCACAGACCCCGAACAACAAGGGCATGGCCCCCGCAGCCTGGCTCCTTTCCATGGGGTTCGAGGACAACGGGACGGGTGTCTTCCTCTATACGAACCCGGGGGACATCCAGAACGACCTGAACTACGCGAAGAACGTCTGGTCGCGCTCGGCCGATCTGCTGAACGCCTCACTGGGGACGAACACGGCATGGTACGGCTTCCCCTGCACCTATGAGGGGAATTATGGCGCCACCGATCAGCTCCTCGATTCCATCGTGCGCGGGGGGCTGGGGGAGCCGTTCATCATGGCCTGGGCGAACGGCAACGAACGGGGCGGTGCCTGCGGGTCGAGCTACCATACCACTCCACCGCCCGCGTGCGCGAAAAACCCCATCCAATCGGGGGCGACGGATGAATCGGACGCGATGTCGTCCTTCTCGAGCTGGGGGCCGACGGATGACGGGCGGATCAAGCCCGTGATATGCTCCCCCGGGGTGAATGTGCTCTCCTGCTCATCGGGGACGAGCTACATCACGATGAGCGGCACCTCGATGGCCTCGCCTACCACGGCGGGCGTCATCGCCCTGATGCTCCAGCAGTACCGCGCAACCTACGGGACAAGCGATGAGTTCCTCCCCTCCTCTGCGAAAGCTCTCCTCATCCATACCGCGGTGGACCTGGGCAACGCGGGACCCGATTACCAGTTCGGGTACGGCAGAATAGATGGGGTGAAGGCGGTGGACGAGATCATTGCCCAAAACCTGAAGGAGGATACGCTCGCGACCCAGGGCCAAATCCGCGAGTACGGCATCACGGTGGCTGCCGGCGAGCCGTCGCTCATGGCGAGTCTCGCGTGGGACGATCCCCCCGGCAGTCTGATGGCGAGCAGAAAGCTTGTGAACGACCTCGATCTCGAACTCGTCGCTCCGGACGGGACGGTGCACTATCCCTGGGTCCTCGATCCCGCCAACCCATCGAGCCCGGCCGTCAGGAGCGCGGATGACTTGAACAACCAGGAGCAGGTCCTGGTGAGCGGCCCTGCGGCGGGGAACTGGAAGGTGCGGGTCAGAGCCGAGGTTCTGCCTGAACCGCCCCAATCATACTCGATCGTATTCCCAGGAGCATACGGGATAACGCCCGTGATCACCCCCGGCATGACGCCCTCCCCGACAGCCACGCCAGGCGACTGCTACGAGTCAATCTCGAACGGGGGGTTTGAATCCGGTGTCGGCTCGTGGGTCTGGAGCGGGTCCGCAGCCAGAAGCACGACCTATGCCCATTCGGGGACGTATTCCTCGCGGCTCGGGGGCAGTTCAAACGGCAGCCTTTATCAGCAGTTCACGATTCCGCAGATAGCGACCGGCGCCACCCTCGCCTATGCGGTGAGGATGCAGACTTCTGAAACGTCCCATCCGTACGATTTTCTGGACGTGGAAATCCTCGATGCGGCAGGCACTACGCTTACGACCCTTCAATCCCTGTGCGATGGCGACACGCCGTACCAGGGGGCCTGGATGCAGGAGAGCTTTGCGCTTGGTTCGGACTACGCAGGGAGAACCATCCGCATCCTTTTTCAGGCGGACGTGGACAGCTCGGTCAATACCTATTTTTACATCGATGACGTGAGCCTGAACGTATGTTACTCGGGTGTCCTTCCCACCCCGACGCTGACGCCTGCTTCGACGCCGACCCCCACGAGGACACCCACGCCAACGAGGACACCCACAAGGACTTCGACCCCCACGAGGACACCCACGAGAACCCCCACGGCTCCGGCACCGACCGGAACTCCGACCTCCACTCCCACTCCAACGACGACGCCGACCCCGACGCCGGTGTCACCCACGGGAACGCCGACGCTAACGAGGACACCCACGACCACGCCGACAGCAACCGGGACGCCCATTATCACCCCGACGCCGACGAGCACTCCCACCTGGACACCGACGGATACGCCGACTGCAACTCCGACGAGTACTCCAACGCCGACCCCGACCGCGACGCCGGTGCCGCCCACGGGAACGCCGACACCGACGAGGACATCCACGATCATGCCTACGCCGACAGCAACCAGGACGCCCGCCATCACCCCGCCGCCGACGAGTTCTCCGGCTGCGACACCGGTACCACCCACTGGCACTCCGACACTGATGCCGACTCAGACGCCGCCCCACACACCAACTGAAACCCCAAATCCGACTCTTACGCCTCTCCTCCACGGACTGCCAAGCGGCGATCTGGTGAATGTGGGGGAGCCATTCTCACTCGCCGCGGTGTGCCAGCCTGTGGGCATGCAGTTCGACGCCTACGGCGTGGTGGTAACGGGCAGCGGCCGGATATACTCGTTCGATTTGCGGAACCCGAAGGCGTTGAGGATGGGCGTGATGCCCCTGGCACGGAACGTCAATGGGCTCTCCTCGATGTACACGGGGACGCTGTACATCGGCCCATCGTTGCCTCCCGGATCGCGCGGGGCGCACCGCATCGTCCTCGGGCTGACTCCCGCCGGTGCCGCTCCGATGATTCAGAACGCAATCCCCGGTTATCTGTGGCAGGGCGTGGTAACCGTGAAGTAACAATGGCAATGGCCAATGCATCCTGGCCCTGCCGTATTCGACACCTTCCATTAGTCCCGTGGTTTTTATTGACAGGCGCGGCGGCGGTTATATAATGCCCTTCGACGAGGTGAATGCAATGCTGCGCGCGGCGATTGTCGGGGCGACCGGGTACACGGGGTGCGAGCTGCTCGAGATCCTCCTGCGGCACCCCCGCGTGAAAGTGACGTCGCTCACCGCCAAGATCGACCGGGATATCCCGATGCACGACGAGTCCCCGCGCTTCGCGGGGCGCGTCGACCTCCCCTGCACGCCGCTCGACGTGGGGGACGTCTGCCGCAAAGCCGACGTGGTCTTCCTCTCCCTGCCCCACGGCGTCTCCATGAAGTTCGCCCGCCCCTTCCGCGACGCGGGGAAGAAGGTCATCGACCTGAGCGCGGACTTCCGTTTCCGCGACGTTGCCGTGTTCAAGGAATGGTACGGGCTCGAGCACGCCGCGGAGGAGCTTCTGGGCGAGGCGGTGTACGGCCTCCCGGAGCTGTACGCCGACGAGATACGGAAGGCCGGGCTGATCGCGAACCCGGGCTGCTATCCCACCGGCTCGATCCTGGCGCTTGCCCCCCTCCTGAGGGCGAAGCTCGTCGCCACCGACGGGATCATCATCGACGCCAAATCGGGCGTGACGGGCGCGGGGAGAAAGGCCTCCCTGCCCATGATCTTCGGGGAGGTCAACGAGAGCTTCCGCGCCTACAAGGTCGGGAAGCACCAGCACATCCCCGAGATCGAGGTCGAGCTCGGGAAGGCCGCGGGAACGCCCATCCGCCTCCTCTTCACCCCGCACCTGGTCCCGATGAACAGGGGGATCCTCACCACCGCCTACCTGAAGCCCCTCACCCCGCTCTCCGCCGCGGAGGTGCTCGGCGTCTACCGGGAGGCGTATTCGGGCGCGCCGTTCGTCAGGGTGATGGAGAGCGGCAAACTCGCGGACACGAAGAACGTCCTGGGGCTGAACTGCTGCGACATTTCGGTCGTCGTCGACGACCGCACCGGCAGGATCATCGTCATCTCCGCGATCGACAACCTCGTGAAGGGCGCCGCGGGGCAGGCGGTGCAAAACATGAACCTCGTCTGCGGCTTCCCCGAGACCGAGGGCCTGCGCTGAGGGGCCCCGACGCTCGCGCCTGCCGCATTCCCACGGGAGACATGCACCTCATGACAAAGGCTTCCGGCTGTGTCACGGCCGCCGCAGGGTTCAGGGCGGCGGGCATGTGCTGCGGCATCAAGGAGGGCGCGAAAGACCTCGCGCTCGTCATTTCAGATGTCCCGGCGGCCGCCGCCGGGACCTTCACCACCAACCGGTTCTGCGCCGCCCCGGTGATGTTGAGCCGCGCGCGGCTCGCCGCCGGCAGTGCGCGGGCGATCGTCGTGAACAGCGGCTGCGCCAACGCCGCGACCGGTGAGGCCGGGATGCGCGACGCGGAGGAGATGGCCGCCGCGACGGCCCGGGCGCTGAACCTCGACCCGGCGGAGGTGCTCGCGGCCTCCACCGGGCGCATCGGGAGGCGCCTGCCCCTCGAAAAGATCACGGACGCGCTCCCGGCACTCGCCGCGGCCCTGAGCCGCGCGGCCGGGCGCGACGCGGCGATCGCGATCCTCACCACCGACACGCGCCCCAAGGAGGCCGTCGCCCGCCTCGCCCTTGGGGGGAAAGAGGCGACCATCGGCGGGATGGCGAAGGGCGCGGGGATGATCCACCCGATGATGGCGACGATGCTCGCCTTCATCACCACCGACGCGGCGGTCGAACCGGCCCCCCTCGCCGCGATGCTCCGGGCGAGCGTCGAGAAGAGCTTCAACCGGATCACGGTGGACGGGGACCGGAGCAC
>JAZDKG010000108.1:0-4644 GCA_043803205.1 Planctomycetota bacterium | reverse complement strand
TTCAACACACAGAACATACTTCTTTGGCGTGCTCGGTTCCCGCCGGTCCTGCGAAAGATGCTATAGTGATATGCTATAACGTACCCCCCCCCCCCGCTGTCAAGAGTGTTTCTTTCAGGACTTTTTCCGACTGGCTTGTGCGCTGCCAAGCTCCAAGAGGAGGAGACGCGCAGCGCGGTGCGCTTCCCGCGAGAGGTGACGCATCTCCTGCGCTACGCCATGGACCTCAGGGGTCGGTGAGACAACATGTCGGGCCACGGGTTTGCGGTCGCCTCGAGGGCAAGCTCGGCCGGCTACTGCGCTATCATTTGGCCTATCCCGACAACGAGCGAGTGGCCTGCCACCTCGCCAAACACGGCGATCACCTCTTCACGTTCCTTTACGAAGACGGCGTCGCGCCGACCAACGACATGGCCGAGCGTGAACTTCGGCCCGCCGTCATCGCCCCAAAGCTCCCTGCGGGAAACCGCTCCGAACAAGGAGCGTGCACCCGCGCGGTGCTCAGCAGCCGCGCCGCCACCTGCCGACAGAGGGGACAACATTTCACCGACCTCGGGCCCGCGCTGCTGCGTCCAAGTCCAGATTCTCCTCCTGCCAGGCTTCCAACACGCGCTTGACGTCACTTCTGCAAGCCGCTAAACACATGCTGGAAAAGCGGGAAGGTCCTTGAGGGATGGGAAGAGTGTGCGGCTCATGGTTCTATGCGCTTTTCTTCGAGGTTCAGCGCGAGCAGCCTTTCGAGAATGTCGTCGTCGGTCAAGCCGGAATTCCAGCCGTAGGCGGAGAAGACGGCGGAGTCGAGTTTGGCGTGGGCGAGGGAGAGCCCGGTGGGGCGCTGATTGTAGAGGTTGGTGAGGGTGCGGGATTTGAGCTTGGGGGCGCAATCGGGATCGCGGGGGACGGGCAGTGGGAGGTGGTGAGGCTGAAGAAGCGGCCAGAGGTCGAGAAAATGCTCGGCGGAGGGGGAGCGCTCGGTGAGCTCGACTTTGCGCCATATTGCGACGAATTGGGACGGGTTCATAGAAGGTAATCTACGAGGACGGGGAGGGGGCCGCAAGGGGCTGGGAAGAGTGGTAGGTGGTAGAGTGGTAGGTGATAGAGGGGGGAAGGGGGTCGAATGCGGATTGCGGAATGCGGAATTGGCAGGGGGACCGAAGGGGGAGGAGACGGACACGACCCCGCAGCCGACGCCGCGCGGGCGTCCCTCCGAAGGGGAAGGGGCACGCGCAGAGCGGGAGAAGGGAGAAGGGCAAGAAGGGCGCAAGTTCTATGTCGCGCGGGGTGGCGAAAACGTGGGAGGGACGGTGAGGCGGGGGTTGGCGGATCGGGTCATGCGGGGCGTGGGAGGGCGTACCTGATCTCGAGGAGCTTTGTATCGCCGGCGGCGTCGGGGACGTGGAGTTCGAGGGAGTCGGGCAGCTCCGCGCGGGGGCGGAGGTCGAGGCGGGCGAGGCGACGCATTCCGCGGTGGATGTCGAGGAATCGCCCAGCGATGGTATAGGGGAAGCCACGATGCGTGCGACTCAATGCGTCCATGGGTGTTGCTCCCCTTTTCATTGTTTCTATGGCAGGCGCCAGCGGGCGACCTCGACGTGGACATTCTCGTCGGGGCCCATGTAGCTGTAGCAGGAGACGAGCGTTCCGTCGTGGAGCTGGACGGTGTTGCCGAACCCGCCGCCGCTGGGGGCACCCCAGGGGGTGAAGCCTTCGATGACGATCTGGTCGCAGTGGAAGTCCCAGGTTTCGCCGTCGTCGCAGCTCAAGATCGCGCGGAGGCCGAGGGGGCAGTTCATGCCGCGCTGCGTGAAGGTCAGAAGGAGTCTCCCGTCGTGGAGCTTGAGCACACGCGGATACATCTGTCCGTAGTCGGCGAAGTCGGCGACGCGGCTCCACATGGCGCCATCGTCTGCCGATTTCGTCCACATCATGCGGTCACAGTGGTCGTCACCGAGGGGGACGGGTCTGCCGTCGTTCATGGGGGTCATGGGGCTGGGATGGCCGACGCGGGGGAAGTGAAGGAGGATGCCGGCCTCGTTCAGATAGGTGAAGGAGTTGGAGAAGAAGCCGTCGGCGTTGTCGTAGTAGCCGAGGATATGGCAGGGACGATTCCGGTCCCAGGATTCCCCGTTGTCGGTGGAGCGCCACATGCAGGCGACGCTCGAGTTATCGAGGGCGACGCCGAAGAGGAGGGCCCCGTCGGGGAGCTCGACGACGTTGCGATCGGTGGTGGTGCCGTTTGTCTCGGGGACGCCTCGGCGCTCTTCGCCTTCGAGGCGGACCCTTGTGCGCTGCCAGGTCTTGCCGTCATCCGTTGAGCGATGGAGATAGCTGTGGTAGGAACTTTTGGGGCCGTCGTAGGCATTGTCGGCGGCGAGGATGTGGGAACTCATGAAGAGGGTGCCGGCGCGCGTGCGGCTGAGGAACTGTTCGCGGCCGATGACGTCGCGGCGGTCGTCGCGGTCGGACCAGGTCGCGCCGCCGTCGTCGGAGCGCCAGAAGGTCGTGACCTCGTGGAAGTCGCTCTTCCCCTGGGTTCCGGTCTGGTGGAAGGCGACCATGAGGAGCCCGCCGCCGGGCAAGAAGACGAGGGAGGGCTTATAGTCGCCCGGGCGGCCGATGGGGATTCGCTTGGCGTCTATCTGCCAGCGGGGGAGGCGGCGGGGGTTATTGACGCGGATGGGGGCGGTCAGGCGATCGGTCATGGAACGACTCCTATTCTCGCTGGGAGGGTGTGAGGACGTGGAGCATCGTGTTTGGGCGTGGGGAAATGTCAAGGCGAAGCCGGGGGAGCGGGAAGGGCCTCACGCCCTTTCCGGCTACTTCGAGCGCGGGGTCCGAAGGAGGTACAGTCGCGCGGTCAGGTCGCGCTTGAGCTCGACGGGGAATTTACGCTGCTGTCGGGTGAGTTGGGCGACCTCTTCGCCGGAGTGGAGGTCCTTGACGAGAAGCGGCTCGTCGCCCGGGGCGGAGACGGTCGCGCGGGCGGGCGCTGGAGAATAGTCCGAGACGAGCAATACCGTCGCGTCGGGCCGACGGCCTTCGACCACCGTACACTCGCTTCTCTGGTTCTTGGCGAGATCGACGGTCCAGGCGAAGTCGGGGCTACCGGGGCTACCGCGTTTAAAGTCGCTGTTGGTGAGAAGGTTGTCGGCGAAGGCGGCAGAACATAGGCAGACCACGGACAAAGCGGAGAGGACGAATCGAGGATGGGAACGGCCCTTGGGAGCAGCCTGTCCGTCTCCAAGGAGTGCAGGCGCTTGCATCGTCATGGGCACGTGGCGCTCCTTTCTCCCGCGCTAGCGTTGAGTTCCATCCTTAGCCTTTTCAGAGGGCCAGGGGAAGAGGTAGCCCGTCCCGCGGGCGAGGTGGAGGGCGATGAGGAGGACGGGGACCCAGAAGAGGGCGCAGACCCTCTGCTTTGTCGAGGCGGCGGCGACGCCTGCGGCCAGGAGCGCAAGCGCGTAGATCGATAGAAGGACGACGAGGACGGGCTGAGCCGATCGCAAGAAGATCGAGAGCGCGAGAAGGGCCGCCCCGGCGAGAAGGAAGGCGGAGAGGACGACGTGAGGGAGGCGGTGGACGCGAAGAGCGCGAGCGGTCCTTGCCATGCGGAAGGACCGGCGGAAGAAAGAGAGAAGCGTCGTATCGCGGGAGTGCTCCACGCGCACGTCGGGGGCGAAGATGATGCGGTTGCCCGAGCGCTGCGCGCGCTTTGCGAGGTCGATGTCTTCGTGGACGGCGAGGGATTCGTCGAAGACCTCGAGCGGGCTCTCCCTGCCCGGAAGCCCGAGGGAGAGGGCGAGATCGCGTCGGATAGCGAGGTTCCAGAGTTTGGGATAGTCGCGACCGGCGCCCCATCCCGCAGTCGCTGGAGCGGCAGAAGTCGCCAGGGACCGGATCACCCAATCGAGGGCGTGGTCAAAGTCGCGAGCATCGCGGGCGAGCTCGTCTTCGCCGCCGACGATCCCGGCGGAGGGGTCGTTTTGGAATATCGCGTCGATCTTTGCAAGCCAGTCGGCGGGGAAGGCGCAGTCGTCGTCGGAGAAGACCAGGATTTCGCCTTTCGCGCGGGCGCAGGCGAGGTTGAGCATCGCGGAGCGATTGTCCGTGGGGCAAGGGACGCATTCGAGGTGGAAGGGAGCGAGAGGGACTTGCGATTCGACGATGCGTTTCGCCGCTTCGTCGTGGACGTGGGCGGAGACGAGGAGCTCGAAGCGGTCGGGGGGGGAGTTGAGGCGGAGGGCGGAGGCGAGGGCGCGCTCGAGGAAGGGGCCGCCATGGAAGACGGGGAGGATGAGGGTGAAGCGGATTACGTCCATGTTCGGCTTCCAGGTTGAAGGCACGACTGGGACGGTGCACGGACATTATAGCCGCATGCCGCTCCGTCACCAAAACGTTGCGGAGCCCACCATTCCGTGACACCGCATAGCGAGGGCGGAGGGCGGCACCGCTCACCGTCTATTCCGGCGCTTACGCGTCGCGAAACCGGGCTAGCGGTAGAGGTCGGCGATGGGGAAGATTCGGAGGGTCCAGTAGGCGCCGGCCTTGGGGCCGAACTTGGGGTTGCGGTCGTAGTGGAAGAGGACGTCGTCGCCATTGAAGGCGATGTTGGGGTAGTCGGCGGAGGCGAAGTCGAGGGGGATC
>JAZDKG010000107.1:0-4131 GCA_043803205.1 Planctomycetota bacterium | reverse complement strand
TTCAGGGTGCCGAGCGAGCCGATCCAGCAGGCCCGGATGGAGGCCATCGAACAGGCGGGGGGAGACCCGTTCCTCGACTACAGCGTCCCGCAGGCGGTGATCAAGTTCAGGCAGGGCTTCGGGCGGCTGATCCGTCACCGGGAGGACGCAGGCGCGGTCCTCATCCTCGACGCCCGGGTGCACACACGCCGGTACGGACGTCTTTTCCTCGGCTCCCTGCCCGACGTCTCCCTCTGCACGCGCGACACGGCCGGGGCGCTCGAGGATATGGGGCGGTTCTTCTCCGGGCTGAAACGCGCCGAGCCGGCTCCCCCTCCCCGCATCGCCCTGAAGGGCGGCCGCAGGGAAAGGCGCGCGCGGACCCCCCGGGCGTGACCGTTGTTTCTCCATTGCCTGTCCCGATAGTGTGCTATACTTCCGCCCTGTATAATCGCTGAGGGAGACGTACGCCAGTGATCACCCCTATCCTCGAACGCCTCGCGGTGGGCTCCACCGCCGACGCCCGGCGCGCCCCGGAGATCTTCACCGCGGTCCTCAACGTCGCCGAAGAGGTCGACCTGGAGGTCCCGGGGAAGACCTGCCACAAGATACCCCTCAAGGACCTCATTCCGATTTCCCCCGAGGCGATGAGCGAGGCGATCATGTGGATCAAGGAGCGCATCCGGCACCAGGGGGTGCTCGTGGCCTGCAAGGCGGGGATCGGGCGCTCTCCCTCGGTGGTGATCGGCTACCTCTGCACCATCGGCTTCGGGTACGACGAGGCGGTGCGCTTTGTCAGCGGGCGCCGGGGGGATATCTCCCCGGTGCCGAACCTGCCTTTCTCAATCGAAGACTGCATCAGCTTCTATCTCTGATCCCGCCGGCAACTGAGTTTCAGCCACGGATTTGCACGGATCATCACGGATGGGAAGGCAGGTAGCAGTCGGAATTTGAAGGGGTAGGCCCCCGGGTTTTGAGCCTTCTCTGTAATCCGTGCACATCCGTGGCGAAACTTACTGTTGCCCGCGGCGCCGATTCCGCGCTACACTATGCCGCGAGGAGTGGAAGGGCCGGACGAGGGCAAGGAGGTGAGTGCCATGGCCGAGATCGAGATTGGAAAGGTCACGCACTTTTTCGGGCATGTCCAGGTCGCCACGATCGCGCTGAGCGGCGCGCTCAGCGTCGGCGACGCCATCCGGTTCGTCGGGCACACGACGGACCATCGGCAGAAGGTTGAGTCGATGCAGATCGAGCTCCAGGGCATCGGCGAGGCAAAGCCCGGGGACGCGGTCGGGATCAAGGTTTCGGAGAAGGTGAGGCCCCACGACAAGGTATTCAAGATCGTTGACGAAGGAGGAAAGGCGGAGCTATGACGGACGAGGTCAAGAAGGAGCAGGCGGCGGCAGCGCCCGCGAAAGAGGAACCCGCGAAGAAGGCGCCGGTCGTGAAGAAGGAGAAGCCGGACAAGTGCGAGCAGTGCAACAAGGCGCTGAGCCGCGTCAAGTGGTACTACCGCAACAACGGCTACTACTGCACCACGCGGTGCTGGAAGGAGTTCCGGGCGAAGCAGCAGGAAGCCGCGCAAAAGGCAGAGACCGCGGCCGCGCCCAAGGCATGAGGACGATGAGCGCCGGGCGATCGATTGCCGGCCGTATCGACGCGACGCTTGGCGTCGTGATCCGGCTCCTCCTCGTCGCGGTGTTTACCCTGGGGGGGGCGTGGGCGGCCGATGTCGTCCCGTTCCTCCGGGGAAGGATCGTCGCCGGCGCGGCGGCCGGGTTCGTGGTGATCGCCGCGGCCCTCCTCCGCGAGAAGGCCCTTGCGGCCTTCTGGGAGCGACACCGCACCGCGCTCTCGCTCGGGGGGTTTTCCATCTACGTCGCGGCGCTCGCCGCGGCGACCTGGAGCGAGCTGTTCAACCTCGGCTGGTTCGACCGGCTCCCCTTCTGAAAGCTTTCGCCATCACTCGGGCTCCTAGAGCGTAATCACCTTCTCCGCGCGAAGCAGCCTGTCCAGGATGACGTGCATCGTCACCGTCCTGCCCACCGCGGTGTTTTCTCCGTCCGGTATCTCCCTGACGGACTGCTCCGCAAGGAGTATCTGGACGCCCTGCTCCTGCATGAGGGAGAGGCACTCGAAGGTGTCGGAGCCCGGTTGGGCGAGGCGGACGGCCTCCCCGGCCAGGATGATGGCTTCCGGCTGGGGGGCGATCTCGGTCAGGGTGTAGAGGCACGCGCGCATCAGGGACCTGCCGTGATCGCGCCCGCCGCTGCCGATGGCATCGCTGTTGAGATAGATGACGCAGCCTCTCATGCGCCCGGACGCGGCAGCGAGCCCGGGCTCCGCGGCGGGCGACGGCGCATCCCCGTCGCGCCTGCCGATGGTGCCGAGGCTCCCCGCGTCTCCCGGGGAATCCTCCGTGCGGCCGAGGTCCTGTCGCTCTTCGTCACGAGGGTCCATAATCTTGATCCTGACTCTAGCACAATCCGGGGAATGGTGGAAGCGTGGTGCAAAATCAGCGGCCCCGCGGAAAGCCCGACCCGGCGAAAGGGCGAAACGGCGCGCGGGCGCCTTTTAAGCATCAAAGTCGCCGATACGCCCACACGCCCTTTCGCCGGTTCGGGCTTTATGGCCCCTTGCCAACCGGCACCCGGGTGTGTGAGAATATCCACAACACCAGCTCCCAAAGGAGGGAATGAGATGAGAATACCCCGCATCATGTGCGCCGCGCTGCTGTGCGCCCTTATCGGCGTTGCACCCATGTGTCCCGCCGGGCAGGTGAAGCTCCCGAACGACATCGCGTGGGTGGCATCATCCGACGCGTATAAGGCATGCCTGCAGCAGGCGTATAACAGCGCGGGGATGCGCCTGCGGGAGCTTGCGAAGGCCGAGAAGCCGGGGACCTGGTGCGTGGTCCTCGATGCCGACGAGACGATCATCAGCAACATCGAATTCCAGAAGGACCTCGCCCTGAAGGGGACCGAGCACTCGAGCGGGTCGTGGGACGAGTGGTGCAACAAGGGGACGGCGACCGCCCTCCCCGGCGCAAAGGAGTACTGCGCCCTCGTGCGCGAGCTCGGGGGCAAGGTGATCGTCGTCACGAACCGCGAGGACCCCCCCACGAAGGCCGCGACCGTGAAGAACCTGGCTGACCTCGGTTTCACCTGCGACGCCGTCCTTTTCCGCGAGGGGCCCTACGCGAAGGACCGCATGAAGACGGCGCGCCGCGAGGACATCGAGAAGGGGACGGTGAAGACGCTCCCCGAGGGGAAGAGCCTGCCCCCCCTGAAAATAGTCATGCTCGGGGGGGACCAGATCCACGACCTCTACGACGCCCACAAGTATTCCTTCGAGCAAGTGAAGGACCGTTTCGGCCGCGACCTGATCATCCTTCCCAACCCGATGTACGGGGACTGGATGAAGAAGGGGTCGTATGTCGAGGTGCCCGAAGCGAAGGCCGAGGCGCCCGTGGCGAAGGCCGGGGAGCCGGGGAAGGCGGGGGCCGCTCCCGCCGCGCCGGGCGCCATCACGCCGAAGGCGGCGGCGGGGAAAATCGGGGAGAGCGTGGTCGTCGAGGGGAAGGTGGCGAGCGTGCGCACGCGTGAGCGGGGCCCCGATTCTCTGTATTTCGAGGGAGAGGGAAAAGAGGGGCTGAGCCTCGCCCTCTTCGACACGGGAAAGTCCGGTGACGCCAAGGCGAAGTTCGAGGGAAAGAAGATCAGGGTGCGCGGGAAGGTGACCGAGTACCGCGGCGCCGCCCAGATAAAGGTGAGCGACCCCGCGCAGATCGAGGTGATCGAATAGCGTGGCGCGGATTCATCGCAGCGGAATATGCAGCGGGGGCGGCTCGTAAAGGCCGCCCCCGCTGTTTCTCCCGGGACTTTTCGCTATCCCGTGTAGGCGCTCCCGCCGATGAACTCGCGGAGCAGCGAGGTCGGGGGGATCAGCGAGTCGTCCTCGAGGACGTCCACCTCCTCGAGGTACCCCAGGCAGCGCTCCGCCCGCCGGAAAGCGTCCTCCCTGCCCTTCGCGTCGCCGAAATGCTCGACCGCCTCCCGGAGGCTCTCGTACAGGTATTTTTTGTGCACGGGGAGCTCGTAGGGGAGATAGCCGTTCACCACCACGTCGGCGTCCTTGATGAACGGGACTATG
>JAZDKG010000106.1:0-2122 GCA_043803205.1 Planctomycetota bacterium | reverse complement strand
AGGTTGGAGTGGTGGTTGTAGGTGCCAAGCTGCTTCGTAGTCTTGAAGACGGAATAGCGCTTCATCGGATAGTCGGGGACGACGCCCTGGCCGGCGAAGTTGTCCTCGCGCGTGCAGCCGGTCATCTTGAACTGGAAGAGGGTGAAGTAGTCCTTCACGAGACGCTTCATCTCGGGGGTGAGGACGTCAATCATCGCGCGGGAATAGACGTCGGGGGTCGACATGGGACGGCTCCTTTGGGACTGAATCCGAAAATGGGATCTCGATACAAGAGGGTGAGTATAAACAGGAAGAGGAGAGGAGTCCTGGGGACTCAATGAGTAGGGGGGAGGACCGGCGTCCGGGGGGACTTGACAAGCCCCCCCGGACCCCCCGCGTTAGTGGCGGCGGGAACGCGAAGCGCGTTCCCGCCGCGCGGGCGAAGGTGGGAAATGAGATGACGGGCGAGAGCGTCGCTCTCCCTTGGCACGCTGTGCTGGTGCGGAGGAGGGGCGGCTCGAGGGACGAGGAGGCGCGGAGAAGACATAGGGAGAGGTTCGACAGGATAATCAGGATAGAGACAGGATTGAAGAGGACGCAGAGAATGGGGGAGGAGAGGTTTGACAGGATAACAGGATACATACTGGCCCCTTGGCAAATCCGGCGGCCACGGTATCTTTCACAGTTCCTTACACAGGGCGTTTCCGTCTTGGACAAGGACCGGAGCATTTCTAGCAACACTCGAAAGGAATGATCCCATGGGCGAGAAGCGCAAGAAGACAACCAAACGGGCGAGCTTGGCCGCCGTCACGGAGATGATGGCGCGCAGCGAGGGCGGAAAGGAGAAGGACCTCTCGATACTCCTCCAAGGCGGCACCCCCGATGGCGAGCAACGGCTCCTGGCCATGGGCGGGTCGCCCGCGTTCATCCCCCGCAAGGACGGCCGACTCGGCGTGCTGACGAACGCGCGCGGCCGCGGCGTCTCCGACGACGGCGGACGCACGTTCGCGTCTCTAGCGGCGATCAATGTTCCCGAGCCTCCGGCCAAGAGCACGGAACGGGTCCAGGGCGGCCACGCGGGATTCAACGGCGGCGCCGGTTACGTCAAGATGGCCCGCGGCAAGATCGGGATGACGTGGACGCAGACGTACCCCGTAGGCGGCAACCAGGACGTGTTCCGCTTCATGTTCCGCAGCTCTGAGGACGACGGCGAAACGTGGTCCGAGGACGTGCGCGTCAATATCGGCGAGGACAAGGGCGCGCCCCTGTTCGGGACGCTGAGACAGCTCTCGACCGGCCGCCTGATCCAGCCGGTGCGGTGGCTCCACTGGGGCGGGCCTCAACTGCGTAAGATGTCGGTCTGCACGTGCAAGGGCGAGGTCCTGGATCACGAAGGCCATGGGCACCATCCTGAGCTCGAGATCGCGTATTGCTACTACTCCGACGACGAGGGCAAGACGTGGAGCCGGTCCATCGGCGACGTGATCGGCTGGTTCCAGGACGGCTGGGGCAACTTCATCACGATCGACGAGCCATGCGTTGAGGAACTGCCCGAGGGGCGCCTGCTCATGATATCGCGGTCGCTCGTGGGGAGGCTCTTGGCGTCGTTCAGTGAGGACGGCGGGACCACGTGGAGCATACCCGAGGTCACGGCCCTATCGGCCGACGGCGCGCCCTGCATGATGCGTCGGCTGCCTGAGACGGGGGACGTGTTGTGCGTGTGGAACCAGCAGAGCGCCAGCGAGATCCGGCGGGGGCTTCGGCGCTGTCGCCTGACTGCGGCGCTGACGAGCGACGGCAAGACCTGGAGCCACTTCCGCTCGATCGAGTGGCACGCTCACGTTGCGGAACGGTCCGAATACATCGCGCCCGAGGAGGGACGGGTACAGCTTATCCGCGCGCTCGACGACGTGGGCGAGCTGCCCGCCGGTTACGGCTCGTCGAGCTATCCGACGATCGACGTGGTCGGCGACGAAGTTTTTATCGCGTACGGCCACACGATCGGGCGGCACCCCAAGCACATGATCGGCGCGCACAAGTACCGGATTCTGCCTGTGGAGTGGTTTTACGCGGGGGGCTGAGGGGCGCGCCAGGGGAGGGAAGACAAGACATGACCTCACGCAAAGGACGCGAAGGGCGCAAA
>JAZDKG010000105.1:0-33216 GCA_043803205.1 Planctomycetota bacterium | reverse complement strand
AATCTTCGATCTTCGATTTCTCATTTGCGGGTTCCTCCTTGGTTCTCATCTTGGCAGGACAACAGAAATCAGGTATCGGGAAGAAAGAGATCGGCGAGCCGGGACACCTCCTTTCCAGAAGACTGTCAAGGTAAACCCTTCGACAGACGGGAAGCTCGTGAAGCGTCATACAGACACGCAAGGATCCCCAAGGCACCTCTCGAAGAAAGGAAAGGGCAAGCGCCTACTCTATGTGCAATTTAGCACAAGCAAGGGAAAAGTCAACATGAGGCCGGGAGACAGACCCCAGGGCAACCCGCGGCCGTGAGCGGCGCCGGCCTTAGCGGGCGGGCTCGACGAGGCGGAAGACGCCTTTGCCGAACTGCCACATCTCGATGTTGGGGATCGTTATGGAGATGAGGCCGTCCTGGGATGCGGGCATGGGGATGGAAGCGACAAGGCTGTCCGCGGCTTTGGAATCGTAGGTGTCGAGCACGAGGGTCTTGCCGCCGAGGTCATTGAGGGCTTTGAGGGAGAGCTTGAGCGCGGGCATGCCTGGGGCGCCCTCGGGATCCTGGATAATTTCGGCGTTCTCCAGTTGGACGTCGACTTTGGAGAAATCTAGCTCGGGGACGGTTGTGTTCAGCTTAGGCTGCGCAGGGGTTCTCGGGCTCCTGCCGCAGGCGACGCCGAAAAGGACAAGCGAGAGGGAACACAGGAGGATGAGGCTGGGTTTCATGGATCGCATCTCCAAGGAAGGGGGAAAGAAGAAGGGGGCGCCTCCTGCAAGGGAGGCGCCCCCGGTGAGGCACGGGTCAATCCTGAGCGTAGAGGGCGTCGAAGTAGGTCTTCCAGACGGGCCTTTCGAGGCCGCAGCCGTAGACGGCGGCCGTCGAGTCAGTTCCAATCGCGTTTGTCGTAGCCCCTCCAAGGGAGGCGGTCCAATTGTAGAAGGCGCGGCCGGCGATGTCGGTGGTGTACTGGTAACCCGCAGCTGCGAACATGGCCGCCTCGACCACCATGTTGGCTCCATCGGCGAAGGTCTTGACGGAGCCGTCCTCGAAGAGGACGTTATAGGAGCGGTCGTGGTTGTTGATCGCCTGATGCTGCAGTTGATCCGGCATATGCACCATTTCGCGGGTACACCCTCCTTGCCTCCACGGCCAGCCGTAGTAGCCGGCGCCGTTGGCGCCGTTCATCCAGGAGTTCTGGTAGTGGATGAACATGAAGTTGAGGCCGTCGGAGACGACCGCCTTGCCCATGTATTTGTCCTGCCTCATGGCATCGCCCCAGACCTCTGTGCTGGAATGGACATAGTCGGTGGGCTGACGGATGGAGTAGTTGCCGACGACGAAGCACTGGATGGGATTGGTCGCAGGGGAGCCCGACTGCACGTTGCAGAAGGCCTGGAAGCGGTCGTTGGTGTTGGAGGAGGTCAGATTCCCGTAGACCATGGGGGAGACGTAAGTGTTACTGTACTTCGACGCGGTGTTCAACGGGTTGCTGCCAAGGGCCAGCTTGCCGCCCGACGTGAACAGAGGCGAGTTGGCGTCCATGTCCCAAAGGCGGGGAGGGCTGTAGACGTATTTGTCGTATTTGTCGTCGTAGTGGAGGCTCGGGCAGTCGAGGACGTGTCCGCCCTTCTGGGTGAGATAGCCGCCGGTAAAGAGGAGTCCGATGCCATTGCCCATGCCCGGGGCTTTGCGGGTGTCCTGACCATAGTAGTTCTCATTGGGCATTACGAGCAGTTGGGGAGTCACGGCACTGGTCCACGTGGCGTAAATGAGCGCAGCGTTGTCGAAGAGCCGACCGCCGCCCGCGAGGAGCGAGGCGTTTGGGGTGTAGCCGGAGACGGCGGTATTGTTGCCACGCGCTCCGACGCCATAGACGCACGGGAACCAGCCCTTGTTATCGTTGGCGTACATCTGCATGGCGAGGCCGATCTGGCGGAGGTTGGAGCGGCACTGGGTTTTTCTAGCTTCTTCGCGGGCTCGGCCGAGTGCGGGGAGCAGGAGGCCGACCAAGAGGGCGATGATCACCATCACCACGAGAAGCTCAATCAGGGTAAAAGCTTTCGCCACGGCGAATCTTCGATTTCTCATTTTCGCGTTCCTCCTTGGTTCTCGAACAGTAGAGATCGTATCCTGGGAGCGAAAGGAACTTGGAAGCCGGGACACCTCCTTTCAATGGACAGAGGCCCTTGGAGCAGCGTCTTTCTCAGCGATGCTCCCCAAAGCGCCTCTCGGGTGAACACGGGCAAACGCTTACTCCGACATTAGTTTACAGCAGGTTGAATACGGAGTCAAGCTTGGAATCCGCAAAAAAGCGGCGGCAAGGCAGGGGGTCCAGAAGATGGGATGCTTTGCGATGAAATTGCCGTTGTGCAGGCCGTTTTTTGCTTGACGGCGGGAGATTATCCTATAATGTGTCGTGCTCAAGAAGGCGTGAGATAGATCGAAGCGATCCCGAGGAAGCTAGAGGCGAGGCAGAGGGAGATAGACGTTGCGACGGGCAAGGGGAGCATCACGCCCTTCGTCCCGCAGTCCCGCGGTCGCGGGATCCCGGTTGATGCGGGATCGCGGGATCAGGGCAAACAAAGGACGCATCTATGAAAGTGGGCAAGGAATAAAGAATGCAGGGGGAGAGAAGGGGGAGGGAAAGAGGGGCGATGCATGAGAACGACGAAAAACGCGAGCGTGGTTGAGCGGGTAACGGGGGCGATCAGGGGCGAGATCGAAAGGAAGAGGCTGGGGCCCGGGGATGTTATCGCGACGGAGGGGGACTTGGCGAAAGAACTTGGGGCGTCGAGGAACGCGGTGCGGGAGGCGGTGGGGAGACTACGGGGCTTGGGGCTTGTGGACAGCCGACAGAGCAAGGGCGTGGTGGTGCTGAGGAGCGATCCCGCGCAGGTCCTGGAGATGGTGCTGCCGCAGTACGCGGTGGACGGCGCGAGCTTAGCCGAGCTGGGGGAGCTGCGATACGCGATCGAAATGGGCGCGGCGGAGATCGCAGTGCAGCGCGCGACGAAAGAAGACCTAGCGCGACTGCGAGAGCTGGGGGAGGAGTTCCGGGAAGTGGTGGTGCGCGACCAGGAGGCGGCGGACGGGGTGGATGAGAGGTTTCACACGGCGCTCTTGGCCGCAACGCACAACCGACTCCTTTCGGACATGCAGGCCGTCGTGTCGGGGTTCTTCCGGAGAGCGAGCCGGGAGGTGGAGGGATGGTACCGGAAGGAAGTGACGGTGGAGTGGGAGCACATCGCGATCGCGCAGGCGATGGAGGAGGGAGACGGGGACAAGGTGCGAGGGATTCTGAGGGGGCACCTCAAGAGGAGTCTGCTGGGGGAGGGGGATGGGAGGACCTCACGCAAAGGCGCAAAGGACGCAAAAGAGCCGTCAGCTATCAGCGGTCAGCAGTCAGCTCAATGCCTTAAGCTGAAAGCTGAGAGCCCCGTCTCACGGGGCGAGCTGTATGCTGAGAGCTTGAAGGCAGAGACGCAGAGCAAAGGAAGAGGGAAATGACACAAGGACGCGAGCAAAGACAAGGAGACGAAGCGATGTCACAGGGCAGGGAGAAGATCGATTATCGGCCGGTGCAGACGAGACACACGAAGGAGATGGAGGAGGCGGTGATCCGCGTGATGCGGGAATCATCGAGCTACACGATGGGGGAGGAGGTGAAGGCGTTCGAGAAGGAGTTCGCGGAGTTCATGGGGGCGAAGGCGGCGGTGGGGCTAGCGAACTGCACGGGGGCGCTCGAGCTTTCGGCGGTGCTGTGCGGGGTGGGGCCCGGGGACGAGGTGATCGTGCCGGGACACACGTTCGTCGCGAGCGCGGTGCCGTTCGCGCGACGTGGGGGGAAGATCGTGTGGGCGGACATCGATCCCGAGGCCAGGGTGATGAGCGCGGAGACGGTGAGGCCCCTCGTGACGAAACGGACGAAGGCGATCGTGGTCGTGCATCTCATGGGCCTCACGGTGGACATGGATCCGGTCTTGGCGCTCGCCAAGGAGCGGGGGATCCGGGTGGTGGAGGATTGCGCGCAGGCGCCTGGGGCGCGGTACAAGGGGAAGCGGGTGGGGTCGATGGGGGAGTTCGGATGCTTCAGTTTCCACACGCAGAAGAACATCACGACCCTTGGGGAGGGGGGGATGCTCCTGTGCAGCCGTGAGGAGGACGCGGCGGTCGCGAAGAGGCTTCGGTGGATGGGGAACGAGCCGTTCGTGGGGGAGAGGAAGCGCTACTGGGAGCCGGCGATGGCGAACTTGGTACAGTGCGGGATCCCGGGGGAGTGGCCCTACAACTTCTGCTTGGCGGAGGCGCCGGCGGCGGTGGGGAGACTGGAACTGCGGAGGCTCGACGCGATCAACGCGAACCGGAAGGCGCAGGCGAAGAAGCTCATGGACGGTTTGGCGGAGGTGAAGGAGCTGAGCTTCCAAAAGGTGGGGCCGGGGTGCGAGCACGTGTATCACATGATGCCCGTGAAGTACGACGGGTCGAAGACAGGGAAGACGCGCAGCGACTTGCTCGCGCTCATGCACGAGGAGCACGACATCAAGTGCTACGTGCACTACATGCCTCTGTACAGGTTCGACCTTTTCAAGAAGATGGGGTGCGGGGAGGCGAACTGCCCGGCGTCGGACGCGTATTACGACAGCATGTACGGATATCCGTGGTGGACGGAGATGCCGGCGGAGCTCATCGACCGGTATATCCGCGCGACGCGGGAGGTGTGCGCGAAGTTGCGGGGGTGAAGAGGACAAGACCTCACGCAAAGGACGCAAAGCGGGCAAAGGGCGCCAAGGAAGAGAGGGAAGAAAGGTGGAGATGCCGGGATGCATGAGAACGATATTGCGCGAGAAATTGTAGACGCAGCGTACAAGATCCATAACGAACTTGGTCCCGGGTTGTTCGAGTCCGTGTACGAGGCGCTGCTCTTGCGCGAATTGGCCAAGCGGGGACTAACGGTTTGCAGACAGGTGACCATGCCGATCCGATACGAAGGGCTGACCATTGAGGAGGGTTTTCGAGCGGACCTGGTCGTGGAGGGGAAAGTAATTGTGGAGTTGAAGTCCTTGGAGGAGATGGCGGCCATCCATCGGAAGCAGCTCTTGACGTACCTCAGGCTGTCGGGGATGAAGCTGGGGCTACTCATCAATTTCGGGGAGGCACTTTTCAAGGATGGCGTCTCCAGGGTCGTGAACGGGCTGGAGGAATAGTCGGCACAGCGAGAGGGGCAGACCCCTTTGCGTCCCGCCTTGGCGGGCAAGCTTTGCGGCTTTGCGTGAGGAGAATGCGATGGAACTCAGACAGGTGCCGGGGACGGAGATCAAGGTGTCGCCGATTTGTCTGGGGACGATGACGTATGGGAGGCCGGTAGGGAAGAAGGAGGCGATCCGTCTGACACAGGTCGCGATCGGCTTGGGGATCAATTTCATCGACACGGCGAACATGTATGAGGGGTACGACAGGAAGGCCGGATCCGCCGGCGGGGTGGCGGAGGAGATCCTGGGGGAGGCATTAGCGGGGAGGCGCGAGGACGTCGTGCTCATCACGAAGGTGGGGAACGCGATCGGTCCCGGCAACGACGACCGGGGACTCGGGCGGACACACGTGAGGAGAGAGATCGAGAGGTCGCTGCGCCGACTTGGGACGGATCACGTCGATTTCTACTTAGCGCACCGCCCGGACCCGGAGACGCAGCTCGAAGAAGTCGCCGAGACTTTCGGGCGGCTCGTGGAGGAGGGGAAGGTCAGGCACTGGGGGTTTTCGAACTTCAGCGGCCCGGAGGTGGAGGAGCTGGCGGCCCTCGCCAAAGGCGGCTCCGTCGAGGCGCCGCGACTGAGCCAGCCGCCTTACAGCATGTTGAACCGCGAGATCGAACGGGAGCATCTTCCCGCGTGCAGGAGGAACGACATCGGGGTGGTGTGCTATCGGGTGCTCGAAAGCGGACTGCTCACGGGGAAGTACAGGCGCGGGGAGGCGCCGCCCAGCGGTTCGCGCGCCAGCGAGAAGCCCGAGTGGGTGAACCTCGAGAAGATCGATGAGAGCACATTCGCGAAAGTGGACGCCGTATGCGCGCTAGCGCGCGAGGCCAGCGTCGCGCCGGGGCAATACGCGATTTCGTGGGTGATCGCGCAGCCCGGGGTGCTAGCGGCGATCGTGGGAGTCAAGAGAGAGGAGCAGATCCAAGAGGCGGCGGCGGCGGCGAGCTACCAGCTCTCGAGCGACGAGCTGGTCAGGCTGCGGAAGATTCTCTGACGGGCCGGCGGGCGAGCGGAGCAGTCGGCGCGCCGCGCGGCAAGACGGGGTTCTTCATCATGTAAGGAGGAATCGGATGAAGGGCAAGGAGCCGATCGTTTACCTGCGAGGCGAGTTTCTGCCCGCTTCCCGGGCCGCCTTGAGCATTTATGATTGCGGAGTGACCCTCGGCGCAACGGTGGTCGAGACGACCCGCACGTTCCGGGGCGAGCCGTACCGCCTGGAAGACCACATCGGGAGGCTGTATCGGTCGATGAAGGCCTGCCGCATGGACACCGGCTTCGACCCCGCGAGGATGCGCGAGCTCACGATGCGCGTCGTTCGACACAACGCCAGGCTCCTGTCGGCTGACGAGGACCTTGGGATCATTCATTTCGTCACTCCGGGCACGAACCCCGTCTACGCCGGCTCGGCGGGCGCCGGTGGGAAGCTGAGCCCGACCGTCGGCATACACACCTTTGTCCTGCCCTTCCACCTGTGGAAGAAGTACTACACGCGGGGGGCGCACGTCGTGACGCCGAGCACCCGCCACGTCCCCCCGGTCTGCGTCGATCCCAAGATCAAGAACCGCAGCCGGCTGCACTGGTGGATCGCGGACGGAGAGACGCGGCAGGTTGATCGCGACGGGATCCCGCTGCTCCTGGACCTTTACGGGAACATCACGGAGACGGGGGGCGCGAATTTCCTCATCGTGAAGGGCGGGGAGGTCCTCTCGCCCACCTCGCGGAACATTCTCGAGGGGGTGAGCCGCGAGGTTGTCAGGGAGCTGTGCGGAGAGCTCGCCATTCCGTTCCACGAGCGCGACCTCGCGGTCTACGACGTCGTGAACGCCGACGAGGCCTTCCTGACTTCGACCCCCTATTGCCTAGCGCCGGTCACGCACATCAACAATATCCCGATCGCGAGCGGGAGGACGGGACCGACCACGAAGCGGCTCCTGCGGGCCTGGAGCGACAGACTGGATTTCGATATCGTCGGCCAGATCACCAAGGCAAAGAGAACATGATCGTCTCATGAGGGAGAGGCCCACTATGGGGAAGGAACTGTCGTCCAGAGAACGGTATCTCTTGGCGTTTCGGCACGAGGAAGGGGACCGGGTGCCGATCGACCTGCATTGCGGGGAATCGTTCCGGCTGCCCGGGGTACCTCAGCATCCCCGGCCCGAGGACCGGATCCGGGGGATACGGGGGATGGGAGGGGACCCGATCGTGGACATCTGGCTTCCGGCGGAGACGCCTGATGCGGACGTGACGGCACGCAAGGGGACATGCGGGAAGGACGAGCGAGGATATCCGCTGCGGTTCGCGGAGTGGGAAACGCCGGCGGGGACGCTGCGGGAGGTTGTGCGGGAGACGGAGGACTGGCGGGACCTGGTGGCGCACCAACACCTCGAGCACCGGACCCTTGGCGACGGCTGCCGGGCGGAGGGGGACTACGACGTGTACCTGTTCGACGACTGGAACTGCTCGCGGTTCGTGGAAGCGCCGGTGAAGACGATTCGGGACGTGGAGGCGCTGCGACACATTCTGCGGGTTCCCACGGGGGAGGCGCTGACCAAGTGGAGAGAGGACGCGAAAGAGGCGAAGCGGATTGCGCGGGAGAACGATCTTCTCTTGCGCGCACGGAGGACGTTCGGGGCGGAGGCGGGGCTGTGGTTCATGAAGACGGAGGATTACCTGTGCGCGACGATCAGCGACACGGAACTCGTGGAGGCGATGGTGGACGTGGTGACGGGGTGGCAGATCGCGCGGGCGGAGCTGGCGCTGGAGATCGGGGTGGACGTGCTGATGCACAGGGGGTGGTATGAGACGCCGGACTATTTCGGGGGGGAGAGGTATCTCAAGTTCTGCAAGCCGCTCATCGAGAAGCTGGCGCGGATGTGTCACGAGGCGGGGGTGCAGCTCTCGTACCAGCGGACGCAGGGGAACTCGAAGCAGATCGAGGTGACGAGAACGCTCCCGATCGATCATCTTTGGGGGCCGCAGCCGGGATCGGGGCAGGAGGACATGGCGCTACTCAAGCGGGAGATCGGGGACCGGATCACGCTCTGGGGGGGAGTGGAGACGACGTATACGGTGAACGAGGGGATGCCTGCGGAGATCGACGCGGCGGTGAAGAAGGCGATGGAGACATGCGCGCCGGGCGGGGGGTACGTCGTGATGCCGATCGAGGACGTGTATGGGGCGACGCCGGCGGAGAACATCCGGGCGGCGGTGGAAGCGGCGAAGAAGTACGGGAAGTACTAGAAGGGACGGTGGGGAGGGAATCCGGGGGACTTCACAAGCCCCCCGGTCCCCCCTTCTAGAGGCGGCAGGAACCCGCCGTACGGCGTGGTTCCCGCCGCGCCAGCAGAGGCGGAAGGAGGGCAAGGCAGGCGCGTTCCTTTTGTTGTCCGGGACCGGCGAGAACGGCCGGAGACGCAATCACACGGGAGTAAGTTCGATGCGGGAACAAGTCGCGTTGTTGGCGGTGCTCATGGGGCTAGCATGTTCAGGGTCGCCGGCGGGCGGTTCGGAAGCGGAGAGATCGAGCGTCGTCTTCTACCATGCGTTCGAGGGGAAGGCGGAGGCGCAGGTCGCGGTTTCGCCGAAGGTCGAGGTGGTCGCGGGGCCGGCGACGTTCGCCGAGGGGAAGCGGGGCCAGGCGATGATCGCGGGGGACGGGAAGGCGCATCTCATCTTCGACGCGTCGAACATCCCGGCAAGGGAGGGGACGCTCGAGTTCTGGTTCAAGCCGGTCAACTGGGACGGTTTGCAGACGGACACGTTTCACGTTTTCGTGGAGACGGACCGGGACGAGAAGGGGAACTGGTTCCTGGTCTACAAGTATTACGCGGCGCAGAACGCCGGCTTCATCTGGGAGAACGGGGGGAGCATCTTCCAGCGCCAGATCACCGGATGGCGAGGGTGGGTGCACTTTGCGGTGACATGGTCGCCTGAGGGCTGCCGGATGTACTTCAACGGCAAGCCGTCGGCGGTCACGCTGCCCAAGAACCCGCCGTCGAAGTACGTCGGGAAGATGATGGTGGGCGATCGACCCTGGCAGTTTGCGCGGGACGAGCATACGTTGATCGACGAGCTCTACATCTACGACCGGGCGCTGGAGCCGGAGGAGATCACGTGGGCGATGGAGAACGTCGAGACGCGCACAGCAGGCGAGGACGTCCCGGCGGGGCTCGTGCCGACGAAGGTGCACGCGAAGATCCTGCCGTCCTCCGGAAAGATCGTCGCGCAGGTTCGGCACCGGCTCAGTGAAGAGAAACTCACGGGGGTCACGGGGCTAGCGGAACTTCTTGGACCCACGCCGATCGCGGCGGCGTCTTTGACCGTGAAGGAGAAGACGGCCGAGGCGGCGCTGCCCTTCACGAAACTCGACACGGGCGACTACACGCTGCGCGTTCAACTCCGAGACGCATCAGGAAAGGTGATCGACGAGGCGATCGATACGTTCTCTTGTCCAACGAACGAGTGGTTGGGAAACACCATCGGGATGAGTGACACGCCTCCGCCTCCCTGGACGCCGGTGGAGGCATCGGGGGAGACGTTTGCGTGCTGGGGGAGGAGGTACGAGCTGGGGAAGTCGGGGCTGCCCCGGGCGATTGCGAGCGCCGGGGCGCCGCTTCTTGCGCGAGCGGTCCAGTTGCGGATGACGGCGAAAGGCCAAGCGGCGAAGTGGGACTACGAGGCGCCGGAACTCGTCGAGCAATCCGACGTCGCCGCCAAGTATCGAGGGCGGTGGGAAGGCCCCTTGGGGACGCTGCGCTGGGAGGCGCTCGGCGAGTACGACGGGATGCTCAAGTATACGCTGGCGCTGGCGCCGGCGCCGGGGGCAAGCGTCGATCATCTAGAGTTGCGATTCCCGCTCTTCCAGGAATCCGCGACGCTGCACCAGTGCCAACTCTCAAGCGGCACAGTGGTGGGAGCGACGCCGGGAGGCGAGGGCACGGTTGTGAAGGCGGCGGGGGCACGGTACTGGTGGCTGGGGGACGAGGAGCGGGGGTTGCTGGCCTTCTGCGAGAGCGACGAGGCGTGGGACCGGATCGATCGTCCGGACGGTTTCCGCATCGAGCGGTCGGGCGATACGGTCGAGGCAGTGTGGTCATTCATCGGCGGAAAGACGGCGCTTGAGAAGCCGTGGAGCTTCACCTTCGGGATGACAGCCACGCCCGTCAAGGACACGAAGGGCCTGCGCGGGCGGCCGTCGAGGGTGCTGCCGATGAACCGGTGGGTCATGCCGAGGCCCAGGAACTACACTGCCGTCGGCCTTGAGGACGTGATGGCGAATGAGGGCATTCGTGAAGGGGACTGGGGACGGTTCCTGGTGTTGTGGGACGGCGGCGAATGGGCGACGTACGACCCGACGTACGGCCGTCCGGAGGTCTACCGCGAGGGGATGGACAAGCTCGCGGCCAAGGGCCTCTCGGTTATCACGTACATGATGCCGCAGGAAATCCCTCACAGCGTTCCGGAGTGGCGGTACTGGAGCGCCGAGTGGACGATGGACAACAAGACCGGTTGGACCAACGAGGTGTGGGAGAGAGCGAGCTCCGTGCCGAGCTGGGCGGATTTCATCGTATGGTTCCGCACGAAGGCGATCGAACGCTACGGTTTTGCCGGTTACTACATCGACAACGGGCCCGCCTATGGGGGGACGAACCTCGAGGTTGGCGTGGGGTACGTGCGCGACGGGCGTCTTCGGCCGGCAACGCCCTACTTCGGGCAGCGGGAGGTGTTCAAACGGCTCTACACCGCGGTCAAGCAGTACGGGGCGCGAGAGAAGAAGCCTACGCTCATCATGACGCACGTGTCCTCCGAATGGCCGGTGGCGTATCTCGGGTTCATGGACAACCGTGTGGACGGAGAACAATACGTCGCGCCGGTCCGCATGGAGAGGAAGAGTTACCACGATCTCATTCCGTTGGACAAGTGGCGGGCGCTCAACCTCTCGGCGAACGTGGGGAGCATGGCGGTGTTCCTCCCAGAGCTCCACAAGGACGACATCGTGACGGGGACGAAGACCCGTGAGCTCATGGGGCTCCTGATGCTGCACGACACGATCGGGGTATGGTTCAGCGTCGACGGGCAGGCGAACGCAGAAGCGGTGTATGCCATGTGGCGCGTGCAGGACGAATTCGGGGCGGAGGATGCGGAGCTTCTTCCCTACTGGAAGAACGGCAACGTGATCGCCGGGCAGACGGACGCAATCAAGGCGAGCGCCTACCGGAAGCCCGGCGGAGGGGCGCTTATCGTGGTGGTCAACCTTTCCAACACGCCGCAGACGGCCGACCTGCGCGTCGCGTGGAAGCAACTGACCGGCGCGGGGACGCCTTCGGCGGCGGACGCGGAGTCGGGGGATCCCCTAGCGGTCACGGGGGGCGCTCTTAAGCTGGCGATCGCGCCGCGGGACTATCGGCTCATCCGGTGCAAGTAGCGACCGACGAAAGGGTGAACCCAAAGGGAGAAACGGAAGAGATTCAGAAGCACAGGAATGCTAGGAAGAGAGGGGCGGGGCGAGGTCGTCGAGGAGGTCGGGGGGCACGCCGTCGGTGAGAGAGGACAGGACGGCACCGGCGGTCCAGGGGAGGTAAGCGAGCCAGACGCCGCCGTCGGCTTCGCCGGGCTGGTATTTGACGGCGGTATGATAGTACTGCTCGCTGAGCCAGCCTTTGCGGCCGAAGCCGAGCTCACCGTCGAACCGGTTGTGAAGCTGGAGCCCCCAGAGCAAGGTGTCGCGGAGACGCGCGCGGAGGCGGTCGTCGCCGAGGCGGTCTGCGAAGTAGAGGATGTCGCCGGCGACCATGTTCCCCATGGCGTGGATGTGGATGTTGTGAGTGGAGGTGATATCGCCGCCCGCGCTCGACCAGTCGACGGGGCCGGCGCGGTGGCGGGTGTTGTAGACGAACTTCCAAGTGAAGAGGTATTCGAGGGCGTGGAGGGCGCGCTCGAGGCAGCGGTCGTCGCGGGTCGTCTCGTGAAGGATGCGCAGGAGCTTGACGAGGGCGAGGACGCCTTCCTCGTCGGGGGCCTTGGAGATATCGTGAGGGGCGCCGAGGAGCTCGAGGGTGGAGAGATCCTCGACATAGGCTTCGCAGGCGCGGGAGGCTGCATGGAGGGCGTCGGCGTCATCGGTCGCGCGAGCGTAGAGGGCGCAGGCGGCGGCCAGCCAGCAGCCGGCGAAGCCCTCGGGGTCCAGGACGGAGGCGTCGGCGGTCGAGACGAGGAGGGGGAAGCGACCGTCGGGGAGCTGGACGCGGCAACTCGCGCGAACGATGGACTCGGCGGCGGAGAGCCACGCGTCGCGACGGAAACCGAGCTTCTTCTCCTCCAAGTATGCGCGGGTGAGAAAGAAAGCAGCTTGGCCGTTGGAGTAGGCGGAGTGGGGGTCGCCCGGGAGCCAGTAGTTTCCGGTCCAGCCGCGATCGACGGTGAGGCCGTCGAAGAGGAAGCCGGTCGCGGGATTGAGCGCCTCGCGGGCGATCTTATCGATCATCGAGATCGCGGTGCGGGCGAGAGCGGAGTCGCGAAGGAGGCGGGCGGCGGCGAGCATGGGCTGAATCGCCTGGAGGCCGCCACAGAAGCCGATGAGGGTGTTCCGGCTCCAGCGTCCGTCGGGCGTGCCCGGGATGAGGGTGTAGTGGAGTCCGGTTTCGGGGGAGACGGCCTCTTCGCCAAGGGGGCGGGCGATGTCGGCGAGAGTCTCCCTCCAGCCAGCGATGCGACGGGGGGATTGGCGCCAGCGGTCGTAGAGGAAGCGGTGGAAGGGCTCGTAGGCGAAGCGATCACGGGCGGGGGAGCAGTAGAGGCAAGCATCGGCGGAGGCGCGGTCCGTTGTGACGGGCTCGCGGACGGGCGGGCCGTTCCAGTCGTGGCCTATGGGGCGCGCGGGGGCGTCAAGGGCGCCGAGGCTGATGGCGAGGGAATCGCCGTCGTGGGGATGTGTGGAGAGGCCGAGGGAGTTGTAGCCCCAGTCACCTGATTGGGACTGCCAGCTTTCGAAGACGGCGAGGGCGAGAAAGGCGCCGTCAAAGTCGGCGGAGACGAAGGGCGCCGGGGAGCGGTCGGCGCGGACGTGCCAGAGGGGGCTTTCGGGGAGGCGGGCGTCAAGGTCGCGATAGGCAAGCTTGGGCTGGGAGCCGGGGGACTTGCGGATGTTGTTGGTGCCGTAGAGGACGCCCGGGATGAGGAAGAAGGGCTCGGAGCGGTTCTCGAGCCGCCAGCGCCAATGGAGGAGGGGAGCGAGGGAAGGATCGCCGGTCCATTCGAGGCAGGCCCGGAGGCAGAGGGCGTCGCGCGCAGGCAGCGGCTCGAGGCGAATCACGAAGTCGCCCGCTAGGGGGAAGGAGGCGCGGATGGTAAACGAGGAAGCGGAGCCGGAATTTGTTTCGAGCTTGGACGGGGAGAGTGACTTTTGCGGCAGATCGATGCGAAGGCCGTCGGCGTCGAGACGGGAGGTCGCGATGAGGCGGCCGGGGGCAAGCTCCAAGAGCAGAGTCCGGGCGTCCAAGAGGAGGCGGGCGAAAGGGGACTCGAAGATGGTCAGGGACATGCGGGCCTCAGGAGAAAACGGCTTAGATACGCATGAACGGGGGAGAAGTCAAGGACAGAGACCCGGGGCCCAGGAGTTCGCACTATGAAACTGAAACGCGGACGGGTACCATATGAAGGGGATGGAATCGGGGCCTAAACGCGACGGAAAGGGAGGGAATAAAGCAGTGAAGCTTCTATCGGGTCCGGTGGCGGCGATGGTGACGCCTTTCCGCAAGGACGGGGCGGTGGACACGAGGAAGATCCCGAAGCTCCTGCGGTTTCTGTATGACCGGGGGATCACGGGGATCTGGGCGTGCGGGACGAGCGGGGAGGTGATGTCGCTCAGCGTGGAGGAGCGTCAGCGGATCCTCGAGGTCACGGTGAAGGAGACGGCGGGGTATGCGCCGGTGGTGGCGCACGTGGGACACCCCTCGACGGCGGTGAGCGTCAAGCTGGCGAGGCATGCGCGGAGGGTGGGGGCGACGGCGCTAGCGGCGTGCCCGCCCTATCCGCCGATGCCGACGTTCCAGGCGATCTTAGCGCACTATCAGGCGATCGCAGCGGCGGGGGAACTGCCGTTCTACGCGTACATGGTGAGCATCCTGGTGCCGGTCGAGCTCACGGTGGGGATGGTGGCGAGGATCGCCAAGCACCTATCGGTCGTCGGGATCAAGTGGACGAGCGCGGATGTGCAAGCGGTGGAGAGGCTGCGGCGCTTAGCGGGCGGGGGGCTCAACGTGATGAGCGGGTTCGACGAGCTGGCGCTGGCCTGCCAGGCGATGGGCGCGGACGGAAGCGTCGGGCTGGGACACAACGCGATGCCCGAGGGGTTCGCGGCGCTGCATGAACTCATGTCACAGGAGAAGGTCGCGGCGGCGCACGCGCAGCAGGCGGCGTACAACGATTTCAGCGCGGCGCTGCCTGCGGGGGCAAACATCTTCGCGAGGGCGAAGGAGGTGTTGCGGCTCCGGGGGATCGACGTGGGGACGACGCGGATGCCGACGCAGGCGCCCGACGCCACGGCGCGCAAGGCGATCGCTCGAGCGTGGGAGCGGTACGCGACGCGGTCGGCGGCGGCGGAGCACCTCCGATAGGCCAGATAGTTCACGCAAAGACAAAGGGCGCAGAGACGCAGGAAGAGGGATAGCCACAAAGGCACCACGACACGAAGGGAAAGCACGAAGAGGATAGAGGAAGAAACCGAAGAAGTCGGGACTGAGGTAAGGAGCGGGCGGGTGGTGAACGAAGGGAAGAAGGCGGAGCGGGGGCTCCTGGTGCTAACGGCGATCGGGCGCGACCGTCCGGGAATCGTGGAGGCGTTGAGCGCGTTCGTTTTCGATCGAGGCGGGAGCATCGAGGACAGCAAGATGGCGGTCCTTGGGGGCGAGTTCGCGGTCATCATGCTGGTGGAGGGAAAAGAGGAGGCGTTGGCGCGGATCGAGCGGGAGGCCGACAAGGCGGGGAAGAAGGAGGGGCTGTCGATCGCGCTCAAGCGCACGACCGCTGGCAGGCCCTTCGAGGGGCCGACCCTTGCGTACGAGCTTACGGGGACGGGGCTCGATCACCCGGGGATCGTGTACAAGATCAGTCACGCGCTGCGGGAGGCGGGGGCAAACATCGAGTCGGTGGAGACGCGAGCGCGGCCGGGAGCGATGAGCGGGGTGAGCGTGTTCCACGCACAGATGCGCCTAGCGGCGCCGGCGGGGGTGTCGATCGCGGAGCTGCGGGCCGCGCTCGAGGAGGTCGCCAGGGAGCAGAACATCGACATCGAGATCAGGCCGGCGGAATGAGGGAGGGGGAGACGGGGGAGGAGGACAAGACTTTCACGAGAGCGGAGAGGAGGCCGGTGAGGTCGTGGGGGTCGGCCTCGGCGGCGACGGGGAGGCTGCGTTCCTTCATACGGGCGGTGGTGACGGGACCGATGGAGACGAGCTGCACGGTCGCGGGCACGCGTGCGCAGGCCCCTTCGAGACGGCGGAGGAAGCCGTCGACGGTGGAGGCGCTCGTGAAGGTGACGGCGTGCACGTCGCCTCGCGAGAAGGCTTCGGGAACGGGGGAATCATCCTCAACGGTGCGATAGGCGGCGACCTCGCGGACGCGAGCGCCCATTGCGGAGAGGCCGGCTGGGAGAGCGCGACCGGCGACGTCCGCGCGGGGGAGGAGGACCACCTTGCCGGCCAGGTTCTCGCGGACGCCCAACTCCTGCACGACGCTCTCCGAGGTGAAGCGGGAGGGGACGAAGTCGGGGCTGAGCCCTCGAGCACGGAGGGCGCCAGCAGTCCCTGAGCCGATGGCGCCCAGGCGGGCGCGAGCGAAGGCGCGGGCGTCGAGACGGACAGCATCAAGACGGGCGAAGACGCTCTCGACGCCGGCGGGGCTCGTGAAGATGACCCAGTCGCATTCCGCTACGCGGGAGAGGGCACAGTCCAGCGCCGCCGAGTCGGCAAGTGGCTCGATGCGGATGGCGGGGAACTCGAGGACTTGCGCCCCGAGGGATTCGAGTTGTTCGCAGAAGTCGCGCGAGCGCTCGCGGGGTCGGGTGACGATGATGCGTTTGTCGAAGAGGGGTCTGTGCTCGAACCAGTTGAGGGACCGGCGAAGGGAGACGACGGCTCCGACGATGAGGATGGCGGGAGGCTTGACGTCTTTCTCGCGGGCGAGGCGAACGATCGAGTCCAGGGGGCCGACGACGACCCGCTGAGAGGGGAGGCTCGCGTTCTCGACGAGGGCGGCGGGGGTGTCGGGGGGACGGGCGCGAAGGAACTCGACGACGACGGCCTCGAGGCCCCCGAGCGTCATGTAGACGGCCAGGGTGTCGGCAGCGCGCGCGAGGGCGGCAAAGTCGATGCCGGGCCCGTCTTTGGCTGAGTCTTCGACGCCGGTGACGAGGGCGAAGGAGGAGGCGATGCCTCTGTGGGTCGGGGGGAAGCCGGCGCACGCGCAGGCGGCGCCAGCGGCGGTCACGCCCGGGACCACCTCGAAGGGGACGCCTTGGGACTGGAGAAAAAGGGCCTCTTCGCCGCCTCGCGCGAAGACGAACGGATCGCCGCCCTTGAGGCGCACAACTCGTGGGTGAATCAGCGCTTTCCCGAGGATGAGGGCGTTCACCTCGTCCTGCGAAGGGGACTTGCGGCCAGCGCGTTTTCCGACGTTCGCTAGATCAGCCCCGGGAGGGGCGAGACGCAAGAGGGCAGGGTTGACGAGGGAATCGTACAGGACGCAGGGGGCGTTTTGGAGAAGTCGCGCGCCCTTGACGGTGATGAGGCCCGGGTCGCCAGGACCTGCGCCGACGAGGTAAACGGTGCCGAAGGGCATGCGCGATTCCTTATTCGGGGCGCGAGTCGCCGGCGCTCTCCGTGGGGGGGCGACTGACGGAGACGCGAACGCGGGAGCCCCGCCCCTGCGGGGTGCGCGACGGAGCGGAGGCGAAGGTGCGCTTCGTGCGGAGGATGTGATGATAGTGGAGGGCGAAACGGTGGGCCTCGTCCCGGACGTACTGGAGGAGGCGCAGGCCCGGATGGCGGCGATGGAGCACGACGGGCTCGGGGCTGCGCAGGGAGAAGAGCTCCTCCTCCTTTTTTGCGATGGAGACGAGGAAGGGCTCGCCTGCGCTGCGCATCGGCGGGGCGTCGGGCGCCCCCGAAAAAGAGTTCTGACCCCTTTTATCGAGGAGGGGGGAGAGGGCTGCGGAGGCGGCGTGGAGCTGACCAGGGCCGCCGTCGATGAGGACGAGGTCCGGAAGGCGAGCGCCCTCGGCGAGGAGTCGGGAGTAGCGGCGGGAGACGACCTCGGCGATCATCGCACAGTCGTCGGAGCCCCGCGACTGCGGGATCCGGATCTTGTAGCGGCGGTAGCCGCTCTTCCAGGGGGCGCCGTCGATGAAGGTGACGAGCGACCCGACGGCGTCGCAGCCCTGGATGTTGGAGACGTCGATCCCCTCGATGAGGCGCGGGGGAGCGGGGAGGGAGAAGGTTTCAGCGAGGGCGGGGCCGGCGGAACCGAAGTCCACGCGCACGGAGTAGAACTGGGGGTTGTCGGTGAAGCGGCTGCGCTTGTCGAGGGACTTGAGGGCTTTCATCTCGTCGCGGAAAGCGGCGGCGTCCTCGAAGCGCAGCTCCCGGGAGGCCTTGAGCATGCGTCGCTCGAGGTCGGTCAGCACGGCGTTGCGCCGCCCTGAGAGAAAGCGGATAAAGTTGCGGACGGCGCAGGAGTAGGCGTCGCGGGAACAGAGGCCCGCGCAGGGGCCGAGGCAGCATTTGACGTAGTAGAGCAGGCAGGGGCGTGCGAAGCGGCGCCCCGCAGTCGCGGGGTCATCGCGGATGTCGAGGGTGCAGGTGCGGAAGCGGAAGACCCTCTGGAGGCTCGCGAGCGACGCGCGGAGGTCGGATGAACTAGTGAAGGGGCCGAAGAGGCGCGCGCCGGGGACGGGGTCGCGGGTGATCTCGACGCGGGGGTAGTCCTCCTTGAGGGTGACCTGGAGGAAGGGGAAGGTCTTGTCGTCGCGCAGGCGGACGTTGTATTTGGGCTGAACGTCCTTGATGAAGCGACTCTCCATGAGGAAGGCGTCGACCTCGCTGGGGGCGGGGAGGCAGTCGACGTCGGCGACGGTCTCGAGCATGCGCGCGATCTTCTCCTCATGGCGGGAGGAGGGTTGGAAGTAGCCGGCGACACGGTGGCGCAAGGACTTGGCCTTGCCGATGTAGAGGACGATTCCGGAGGCGTCCTTCATGAGGTAGACGCCCGGGTCGGGGGGGAATTCGGCGATCTTTTTTTGGAGGGCGGAGCGATCCATGGCGAGAGGTCCGTCGAAGGAGACGCAAGGGACGAAAGAAGAGTTGACAGGATAACAGGATCAACAGGATCGAGGAGAGGCCGATTCGGATGGTAGTTCCGGGGGCGAGGGAGTCAAGCGCGGTGGATGGGAGGGTTTGTAGTTCAAGGTTCGAGGTTCCTGGTTGCAAGACCAAGAACCAGAGACCAGGGACGAAGAACGAGCTTCAACGCAGAGAGGCGATTCTGCTCAAGGGGAGGGAGAGGGGAGGTCGATAGAGGGAATTGCCGCCGGTCGGAGGCGTCGTCGCGGTCCCGCAGGTGGGGGACGGCGTCGTGCGAGCACGCGCCGGGTCGGCGACGAAGGACGAGCACGGGCGAGCACGAGACCCGGGAGACGGGTGCGACGACTCCCGGGCGACAAGGCGGAGGAGAGGAAGAGGAGTTCACGCAAAGGCGCCCTTCGACTACGCTCAGGGTCCCGCGGCTGCGGGACAAAGGACGCACAGAAGCTGTTAGCTATCAGCCATCAGCGTTCAGCTTAAGACTTGAGCTGAGAGCTGACTGCTGATCGCTGAAAGCTCCGAGAGAACGCAGCGGCGTAGAGCACGCAGAGAGGGAAAGGATCTCACGCAAAGGACGCCAAGGGAGCAAAGGGCGCAAAGGAAGAGCAGCGTCGGGGGATAGCCAAACAAGGCTGCCGGTTTTGGTCCCGCCTATGCGGGATCCCGTCCCGCACGAGAACGAGTTCCTCCCGCCCAAGGGTCTCCGGGCGCCCGGGGATTCAGAGGAGGATGAACGGCTCGCCCGGGGGGGAGAACGTGGTGATAACAAGAGAGGGGAATCGCTTCTTGAGCAGGGCGCGCAGGACGGGGAGGATGGGGGCTTCGGTGGTGTAGTGGCCGCACTCGATGACAGAGATGCGGCGGTCCTTTGCGTCGAGGGCGTGGTGATAGCGGATCTCGCCGGTGAGGAAGGCGTGGGCGCCAGCGGAGGCCGCGGCCTCGAGGAGCGAGCCCCCTGACCCGGGGCAGAGCGCGAGAAGGCGGATCGTTCGCGGGCCGCCTGGGGTCACACGAGCGCTACGGATCCGGAACAGGCGTTTCAGGCGGCGGACAAGAGCGGGGAGGGTGCAAGGCGGATCGAGGACGCCGATGCGCCCGGCGCCTGCGCCTGCAGACGGGGGGACCAAGGGATAGATATCGAAGGCGGGCTCCTCGTAGCTGTGGGCGGCCTTGAGGGCGCGGACAGCGTCGCCGACGAGTGACTGGGGTAGAACGACTTCGAGACGGTATTCGGAGACTTCCTCGAGTTTGCCGCGCCTTCCGAGGGTGGGGCGGGCTTTGCGGCTAGCGCGGAAGGCGCCGGTGCCGAGGGTACGCCAGGAGCACTCGGTGTATTCGCCGATGACGCCCGCGCCGGCGGCCGAGAGCGCGGAGCGGACGCGGTCGAGGTCGGATTCGGGGACGAAGGCGACGAGTTTGGCGACCGAAGGGGAGGCCTTGGGGATGAGGGGACGGACGTCGCGAAGGCGGAGGAGGTCGCACAGGCGGTCGGCAGTGCCGCCTTTGGCGCTGTCGAGGTTCGTATGGGCGCAGTAGAGGCTTACGCGCGCGCGCAAGGCGGCGGAGAGAAGGCGGCCTGCGGGGGAATCGAATTCGATGCACGGTCCTTCCGGAAGGGCCGGCGGGTGATGGGAGACGATAAGTTGGGCCTTTCGGCGCTCGGCGGCGCGGACGGCGGCGAGGTCGCAATCGAGGGAGAGGAGGACGCGTCGCACGGGGGCGCGGTCCCGCAGGCGCGGGACGAGTCGCAGGCCCACGCGGTCGGAAGCTTCAGCGAGGGAGAGTGGAGTGAACTCTTCGATGGCGCGGGCGACGTCAGCCACACGCGGGGACGTTTGCCTGGACATCCTGGTCGTACATCCTTCTGATCCATGCGGTGAGGCCATCGTCGTCCCGCAAGCGCGGGACGAGCGTGATGCCGTCGATGCTCCTCACGGGGAGGACACCGACAATGGAGTTTGTGAGGAAGGCCTCGTCGCAGCCGGCGAGAAGGCTCGGGAAGATGGGTCGCTCGACGACGGGTATGCGGTTTGCGCGGGCGAGGTGGATGACGGCGTGGCGCGTGATTCCGGGGAGGACGCCCGAGTCGAGGGAGGGGGTGAAGAGGCGGGCGTCCTGGACGAAGAAGACGTTCGCGGTGGCGGCTTCGAGGACCTCGCCGCGCTCGGAGGTGAAGAGGACTTCATAGAATCCGCGCTTGCGGGCGTCGGCGAGGGCGAGGAGATTCGTGAGGTAGGAGAGGGACTTGACGGGGAGCGGGCGGTGCCCGAAGTCGGCGCAGGCCCCGCAGGCGCGGGACAGCATGAGAGAGACGCCCTCACGGTAGACGGACTCGGAGGGGAGTTCGAGGGGTTTCACGAAGATGAGGACGGTGCGTCCATCGGAGACGAGGTCAAGGGAGCCGCGATGGAGGCCGCGGGTAAGGGTGATGCGGACGTACATTTCGTCAAGGGAGTTACGGCGGCGGAGGTCGGCGACGGCGGTTTCGATCTCGGCTTCGTCGAGGGCGGCGTCGAGGGCGATGGTCACGCCGGCGCGGCGCAGGCGGGCGAGGTGCTCGAGCAGGCGATGGGGCCGGCCGCCCGAAGTGCGGAGGGTCTCGAAGAGGCCGTCGCCGTAGAGGAAGCCGCGGTCGAGGGGGGAGATCGAAGCCCGGCTGAGGGGCATGATCTTTCCGTTGAGATAGACCCAGGGGTCGTTACTCATTCGGCGGGATCTCCCGAGAAGCCCAACGCGGCAAGAAGCGCGCGTCCCTTGTGGAGGGTTTCTTCGTATTCGGCGGGGGGGTCGCTATCGGCGACGATGCCGCCGCCGACCTGGAAGGTGACGATGGAGCGGTCGACGAGGAAGGTGCGGATGACGATGGAGAGGTCCATGGAGCCGTCGAAGCCGATGTAGCCAAGGGAGCCGGTGTAGAGGTTGCGGGCGGTGGGCTCGAGCTCGTCGATGATCTCCATGGCGCGGACTTTGGGAGCGCCTGTGATGGAGCCGCCCGGGAAGGAGGCGCGGACGAGATCGACGGGGCCGAAGGCGGGATGGAGGCGGCCCTCGACGGTGGCGACGAGGTGGAAGACGGTGGGGTGCTCCTCGAGGACGACGGGCTGAGTGACGCGGACGGAGCCGTAGGTGCAGACGCGGCCGAGGTCGTTGCGCTCGAGGTCGACGATCATGACGAGCTCGGCGCGATCCTTGGGGCTGGCGAGGAGGTCGCTGCGGAGGGCGGCGTCGGCGCGCGGGTCGCCGGTGTGTTTGCGGGTGCCCTTGATGGGTCGGGTGGAGACGTTGGAACCGCGCAAGAGGAGGAAGCGCTCGGGGGAGGAGCTCAAGACCGCCCAGTCGTCGGAAGCGAGGAAGGCGGCGAAGGGCGCGGGGTTGACGCCGCGCAAGACGCGATAAAGCTCGGCGGGGGGAAGCGCGAGGCGGGTCTGGAAGCGCTGGGACAGATTGACCTGGAAGATGTCACCGGCGCCGATGTAGTCGAGGGCGCGCCGGACGGCGGCGAGGTATCCGTCGCGGGTGAAGTTGGAGCGGATGAGACCGTCCCGCAGGCGCGGGACGCAGCGGGGAGAGGGGTCGGTCACAGGATCCGCGTCAAGGAGGAGATCGCGGAGGTCCCGGAGGACGTCACGGACGCGCTTGCCGCCCGGGGTCTTGCCGTCAGGGCCTTCGAGGGCGAGGGCGGTCCACTCGGAGGAGGAGTGGTCGTAGGCGAGGAGTGCGTCGTAGAAGGCGAAGTACATGTCGGGAATGGAGCAATCGCGGTCGGCGCGGGAGGGGAGCTTCTCGACGAAATGACGCAGGTCGTAGCCGAAGAATCCGACGGCGCCGCCGACGAAGGGACAGGGACAGGGCGAGGCTTCGACGGCGAAGCGGGAGAGGGCGTTCTTGAGGGCACGGAATGGATTTCCTTTGCGAACGGCCGTCCGGGAAGGCCGGCGCGCAGGACGGGTCCTTTCGGTGATCTCATTGCCTTGTGCGGAGAGGATGAGGAAGGGGTCGCTTCCGAGGAAGGAGTAGCGGGCGAGTGAGGAGTCGCGGCCGAGGCTGTCCAGGAAGAAGGGGTGGGGGCGCGACGTGACCAGAGGGAGGAGGTCGCCGGGGAGCGCCCGACAGGACATGCGCTCCGCGCGGACGCGCAGGGGAAGGACCGAGAGCAAGGTAGACATGAGAAACCGGCCCCAGAAGCCACAGGACGGAAGGATTTTACGGGGGGCGTGTCGAAGGGGGCAAGGGAGAAATGACGAAGCACGAATGACGAAGAAAGAAAAGAAGGGATTGCCACCAAGACAAGGCACAAAGAAGAGAAATGCCGAAGTGATAAGGGAGAGCCCCTTCGGTGAAGCTGCGTAGGGCAGGGGGCGCTCAAGGGCATGGGAGGGGATGACGATAGTTGAGGGAGGGAGTGTAGCGATGGAGCGGAAGGCCAAGTCGATCGGGGAGATTCCCGACGGGGAACTGCGAGCTCTTACGCCGTTCCTGACGGAACTCGCCGCCAAGGGGTCCAGCGAGCACACGATCCGCGCGTACCAGAACGACCTCGTGCAGTTCATCGGGTGGACCTTAGGGGAGGCCGGGACGTTCGATCCGAGGAAGGCCGACTCGACGCTGCTGCGGAAGTTCCTAGCGTATCTGCGGGAGACGGGGATCTCGCGGAGGACGCTTGCGCGGAAGATCGCGGCGCTGCGGTCGTTCTTCCGGGCGCTGACGAGAGACGGGAAGATCGAGGGGGACCCGGCGTCGGGGCTGCGCAGTCCGCGGCAGAGCCATAAGCTTCCGGACTTCTTAGACGAGGGGGAGATCGGGAAGCTCCTAGCGACTCCCAAGACGGACACGTTCACGGGGTCACGGGACCGCGCGATCCTGGAGCTCCTGTATTCGACCGGGATGCGGATCTCGGAGCTTGTGAATCTGGACGTTTCGGCGATGGACCTCATCGGGGAGACGTGCGTGGTGCGGGGGAAGGGGAAGAAGGAGAGGATGCTGCCGGTGGGGTCGTATGCGACGCGGGCGATCCTAGCGTACCTTGAGCGCCGCCGGGCGGAGGGCTTGGGGGGGCGCGCGAGGGAGGCGCTCTTCGTAAACGGGCGCGGAGAGAGGATCACGGCGCGCTCGATCGCGCGGAACCTCGCCAAGCACATCGCGGCGGCGGGCCTGCGGAAGAAGGTGTCGCCTCACACGCTGCGGCATACCTTCGCGACGCACATGCTCAACCGGGGGGCGGACCTGCGGAGCGTGCAGGAGCTATTAGGGCACGTGAACCTCGCGACGACGCAGATCTACACGCACGTGACGACGGAGAGGCTGCGCCAGGTCTATGAAAAGGCGCACCCGCACGGGGGATGGGAAAAGAAGAAGTAACGCAAAGGGTTCAAAGACGCCCTTCGATCCGCCATACGGTTCACCGTGAACGTTCACCGTGAACGGCGGTCTCAGGGCCTTCGGCAGAGGCGCAGGGGAGGAGAAGAGAAGAGGCTGTGGATCAGGGGGGCGGGGATGGCAGGGGTGGAGCAGCTTCCTCGAGCGCGCGCTTAATGCGGGTCCAGTGGGTGCCTCGCCAATAGACCTTTCGGCAGCGGGCGCATCGCCAGAAGTCCTCATGACGGGAGTAGGCGACGGCCCCGACGAGGTCGCGGACAGAAGACTTGTCGACGACGAGAAGTTCGCCGCCGCAGGCCATGCAGCGGGGAGGGAGAAGCGTCAGGCCGAGGGCAGCGATCACATGCCGCAGAGCCTGGACGGGGGGAAGGTCGCGCGGGATGAAGAGGCACGGGACCAGGCGATCGCGGACGGCGCGGCGGCGGGCGAACTCCGAATCGCTCGTGAGGATGGTGCGGCCTTCGGATAGGGCACGGGCAAGGAGGACGCCATCGGGGATATCGTTCTTCCAGACGGTGTCGTAGCCGGCGGCGCGCAGCCATCCAGCGAGTCCGCCGAGCATGGCGTCGCAGAGAAAGGCGGGCAAGCGCTCCGTGCTCCGCGTCATAGGTTTCAGACACCGGCTGCGATGTCGGCGACCCAGGGGTCGGCGAGCTTTACGAAGTCGGCGTATTTCATGCGGATAACGTCGGTGTGGGTGCCGGCATTGAAGACGATCTCCTCGTCCTCGGCGAGGCGCTTGTCGACGTAGAGGTCGAGGCCGTAGAGCTTGCCGAAGGGAGGCTCCGCCCCCCTATCGACGTCCGGGAACAGGGAGACGAACTCGTCCTCATGGGCCAGGGCAACGGAGCGGCCGCGGGTCGCCTCGGAGAACTTGTCGAGGTCGACGTGCCGGGGGGCGGGGACAACCGCCATCACGAGTTCTCCGTCGACCTTGAGGATGACGACCTTGGCGATCTCCCTGCCGCTGATGTGGCTCTTGGCGGCGACCTCCTGTGCGGTGTAGGCGAGCTCGTGGGAGAGAACCTTGTATGGGACGCGGGCGTGCTTGAGGTAGTCGATAATCTTCTTTTCCACGGCCATGGGACACCCTCCTTTCCTTCCTTCGCCCCGTGCGTTTCCACTTATATGTACACCATATTCGGGGAGTCGTCCAATGGGGAGCGCGGGGGGGGGGCCGGATTCAATTTGACGGGGGGGAAGCGCTCTTGAGAATCGCATCCTTCGTAACAACGTGGTTTTCGCAAGGGAAAGGAGCGAGAGATGGGCGAGGAGGCGCTTCGGATCGGGATCATCGGGACGGGCGGGATCGCGCAGGCGCACTTGGAGAGGCTGCAAGGCGCGCCGGGGACCGTGATTGCGGCGCTCTGTGATATCGACGAGAAGAGGGCGAAGGCGACGCAGGCGAAGTTCGGGGGGACGATCTACGGGAACTTCCGGGAGATGTTAGCGCGGGAGAAACCGGACCTAGCGTTCCTGTGCACGCCCCAGATGGTGCGGGAGGAGCCGATCGCGGCGTGCGCGAAGGCGGGCGTCCCGGTTTTCTGCGAGAAGCCGGCGGCGCGGGACGTGGAGACGGGGAAGCGGATCACGAGGACGGTGAAGGAGGCGGGAATCCTCGTGAGCGTCGGTTTCCTCTTCCGGTATTACAGGATAGTGGAGAAGGCGAAGGAACTCCTGGGGAAGCGGCCGATCCTAGCGATGAACTTGTACTACCAGTGCGGGATGATGTATCCGGAGCGACGGGGGCGGGACTTTTTCTACAAGAAGGAGCTCTCGGGCGGACTCATCGTGGACCAGGCGATCCATCTACTGGACCTCACACGACACATGCTGGGGGAGGAGATCGAGGAGGCGCACGCGTATGGGTCGAACCTGTATCAGCCGAAGACGGCGGATATCACGACGGAGGAGGCGGTGGTGATGGGCCTGCGCAGCAAACGGGGAGTGCCGGTGTCGTACATGCACACGTGGCTGCATCAAAGCTGGCAGGCGCGAATGGAGATCTGGGCGGAGAAGGTATATTTGGCCGCCGACATGTTCAAGAACGTGCTCACGGGGGTGCTGGACGGGATGGAGATCTCCTATGCGCCGGGGGACGACGGGATGAAGACGGAAGACCTCGTGTTCCTTGATGCGGCGCGGAAGAAGGACGGGAGAGGGATCCGGTCATCCTACGAGGACGCAGTGAAGTCGCTAGCACTAGCGCTAGCGGTGAGCGAGTCGGTTGATCGGGGGACGCCCGTGAAGGTGGCCTGAAAGAGCGTCAGGTGGTACGTGGTAGAGTGATATGGGAGTGGCATGGTTAGAAAGGAATGAAGCGGAGGGGCTTGAAGGGCCCCGCGCGCGGTCCTAGACTTGCATACGGGCGGGGAGGGGGAGGCCGGCCAAGCGGACGGACAATGGAGGACGCAGACGATGGCACCGGATAGGAGCTCGCAGCTTCCGGACATCCCGAGGAGCGAATTCGAGAGGTATTTGGCGCGGATCGACAGGCGCCTGGCGCAGATCGAGGAGAAAGGCGGACGAGACCTCACGGTGGAGCGGGAGATCGCCGAGCGGATGCTCATCCTCGAGGGGCAGGTGAACTACCACGCGCGGATGAGCCGGCTCATCGCGGTGTTCCTCTCTCTGGTCCTGGCGGTGGTTCTGGCGGTCGGGGGCGTGATCATCTGGAAGCTGTCGGGACAGATCGAGAAGCTGGTGGGACAACGGGTGGACGACGCGCGCCAGCTTGCGCGGGCCCTGGGGATTCTGGAGGGTCTCAACGAACGGCTCAAGGCGGGGGGAGGAGTGGGATCGCTCAGCCAGCAGGACATCCAGAGCCTACAGGGGATCGTGAAGGACATCTTGGGGAGCGACATGAACGGGTTCATGAAGAACCTTTCGATCCAGAACGAACTCCTGGACGAGTTGGAGGGGAAAAAGCCTCGCCGGCCGCAGCCGGGGAGCAGCAGCCCGCCTTAGTCCACAAAACAGACAGATCGCACTCGATCTGCGACTTGAACCGGACGGCGTCGCCCAGAAGGAGCGTGCCGCGCCCTTTGTGTCGATAGTCGGGATGGGTCATTGTCGGACCGATGATGCCGATCCTGTTTCACATTGTCGATCAGCATCGGAGGATAGGGCTTCTCGTCAGCGGACATCCTAGCAACTTTTCATCCACGGCCGGCGCGCCCCTACTGCGATCTTGCGACCTTGAAGAAACAACCGCCTTTTTCACCCCCATACAGCTCCCGGACCGTCACGGTCCAGTCGCCGGACGGTTCGTTTTTTGCGATTGGCAGCGTGAGAGTTGCCTCCCCGTTGCGGGCGACGCAGTAGTCACTGTAGTCATTGGTACTGCCCTGACTGTCCTTGATCGTCACCTGAAGGGGCGCTAGACCGGCAATGGGCCGGCCGCCTGCATCACGGACGGTCACAGTCACCTTCGTGCTCATGCCCTTTTTCACTTCGGTAGGGACCTCGACACCGATACGGTCAATCGGCATCGGCATGACGACGAAGATTCTGCCCTCGCCCGGATCCAGATCCACGTCCCACGCAAGCCAGTCTCCGTACGCGTGCGGATTGACGGCACGCCGGGCAAGCGCGTCGTAGATGACGGCGTCCTGACGGCGAATGCGCACGGTTGTTCGCTGCGCAACGCCGTCGTCGAGAACGGTTCCCCAGGGGCCCACATAATCGCCGGAGCAGTGGAGATTGTTGATAACGAAGAGAAGGCGGTTGGGGCCGTTCTCCAGCTCGTTGAGCACGACCGACGGCGAATCGCAGTCCGACCAGCGCGTGATCCTTGCGTCAAGCAGTTCGCGGACGATCTTGGCTCCAGCGAGAAGTTTTTCCTGCACGGGGGCTGCCGGCCATCCCCGGAGCTTTTCATCTGAAGGGATGCGCGTGACATTGGGCAGTTCGGCCACGAGGTGCTGATCGGCTATGACGAGGCCGCCGTTCTTCGCGAAGGTTTTGATCTTTTCATAGACGTGACGGGGGAGGACCTGGCAGCCGGGAAGGGCGATCGCCTCATATCCGTCGAGGCCTTTTTGTTCAAGGGTCTCTTCGTACATCACGTCAACGGGGACGTGCGCGCCCTGCAGTTTGGCATAGAGCGGACCGGCGGTGACACAACGGAAGTTCTCGGCGTCTTTCATGGCCAGCATCGATGTCGCGTTGGACAGGAGAAAGGCGACCTGGGCTCTCGGAGGTGAGAGCCTTTTGGTGACCATGCCATAGGGCTGCAGCACAGTGAGGTTGATATCCCTGATTGCAAAAAGCGTGTCCGGATTGGTGTAGATAGACCAGTCATACCCGGAGCCGACGGCGCCCGCTCTGACGTCGTCTTTCTTCGGCGCCTGTGAGGGATCGACCACCTTGAGATTGTAGAAGCTCATCGCGCCGACGCCGCGCGAGAGCGCGAGCCATGCCGCTTCGCGTATAGTTGTCGGCGAATGGGCCTCGGTGTAGGTCGCGCCCCTCCTCTTCTCCGTGCAGGTCCAGTGATTGGGACTGTCTCGTGGGATCGCACAATCGCCCCACGTCATCAACTGGAGCATGAGCCAGGTCTCCTGGCCCGCCACAGTGCACAGGCGCAGCTCATCCGCTGCGAGCGAGATACTCTCCACCAGCGGCCAGGAATAGATCCAGTGGCGGATCATATCGATCCCGGCGAACTGGCCGACGATGAAGGGCTGACGCAGCGCGGGATCATGGACGGTGCGGACGTCGCTGCGCACCGTCTTAACGGCGTCACTGACAGTGGCATGCACGTGGCCATATCCGGCGCCCCGCTTCCACCACCAGCGATAGAAGCGATAGTACGGGTCGTCGTCTTCGACAATGCCGTTCTCCGGGAGGGGTCTTCCCTCGGGTCCCCATTCGTTATTCACGTCCTCGGGCACCTCAAAGCCCAGCTCCTTCCTGGCCATGGCCAGCCAGAAACTGTTTCCGTAGACGTTCATCGTGCGATCGCTTTCGGACTGCAGGTGCATCGCGTGCCAGGCCGGGAGGTCTTTGTATGGAGCTAACGCCTCCTGGTAATACTCGCTCAGTCCCTTGGCGACGGCAGGATGCCAGAGATTGGCGCGAGGCTGTCCCGAGGTGAAGACCTTTCCGGTGCGATGATCCTGCAATTCCTTGCCGTTGCGTTTCAGCGCAAGCGCTTCTCGCACGGGCTCCAGATCGCATCGGATCGCGCGCGCCTCGGGCATGGGCGTTCCTTCGGAAGAGCGAATCGAGGGAATGTAGTCCACGTACGTCGATCCCAAGACGCCCCACATACCCTCCCTGACGCAATCGTCGAACTGGTCGTAGATGTACTGAAGGCGCGCTCTGTTCTCGGGCTTCTGCCACCAGAGGGGATCGGCGAGCCTGCTTTCAAGCTTGCCGTTGAACCAGAAGCTCTCGCAGTCCACAGCATCGATGTGCACTTCATTGAAGCCGAACTGTCTCAGGTGCTCGGCGCTCGTCTGGTCCCAGGTGCTGGTGGTGAAGCGATCGGGATTGGGTTTTCGTCCCAGGAAAAGATCGGTTGTGTCCCGGGCGAGCACCGTGGATCCGTGCGTGGCTGTGACATCCAGGAAATAGCCGCCCGACCGCCAATAGGTGGGTTCGAGGAGGAAACGCGCTTCACGCGGCTTGTGCGCTGGGAGTTCCTTCACGACCAGCTTCTGGCGCAGGAGTGTGCCGTGCGTCGGGTATAGGGGCTGACTCAGTTCAAAGGAGACGGTCACTTCGTCCAGCGGTCTGTCCGATTCGACGAGAAAGGTCACTCCCGCCTGGTCTTCTTCGCGATAGAAGGCGTGACGCTGAACGTCCTGGAACAATCGGATCTCGGGCATGTCTGGATCGGGCTCTTCGAGAGCGTAGACGTCCACGCCGAAGAAGGTCGTCGGTCGTGGAAGCCCCGAGGTGGCGGCCCCCAACGCGATCCTCCCCCGGCGAAACGTGCTGTCGTAGACTTCGATCAGGAGTTCGTCGTTGCGATAGGCCCTCAGCCGCGATCCGTTCACGGCCAGCGCCAGACGGGTTTGTGGGGGCGTCTTGATATGGGGCATGTCCCCGACCTCGGCGAGCTTGACGCGTCTGCCCCCAAGGACGCGATTGACCCGCATGCAGTATGCGGGCACGCCGATATACTCGATCTCGTAATGATTGTCCGCGTCCAGCCAGCGTGCGCACAGATAGACAATGTCGACGGTGTCGGTACCGAGGAGCGAGGTTTCAACAACGTAGTCATCCCAGTCACGTTCGCCGGCAACGATCCAGGACCAGTGCCCGCCTTGGGAAACCTCTTGAATCCCGCCGCCTCGCAGGAGCCATGTCCCGCCGGCGTCCGTCCAGCGTGTCTTGTCTTTGAAGTCTTCCGCAAGCAGATGCTCTCCCCTAGCGATCTTGGGTAGCGTCAATTTGACAAAGGCGTCCGAGTCCTGAGGGGACACGTCAAACATGTTCTGCTGTCCCGGTCTGAAGAAGACATGCACGTCCTTTCTCTGCCCGCCGAAACTCCCACGGAACGCGGATTGCTCGCCGAACCGCAGGATATTAAGCTCGCGCCACAGGGGATAGACATACACATCCGTGTACGCGACCACCTGATTCTGGGTGATGATTGCCTTGCAACCGACAACAGGGGTTTCCGCATGAAACGTATATCTGTACTGCGCCCGTATTTCGGACGATCCCTTCTGGCGGTCTTTCATGTAGTACGATGTGACGGTCACGTCGATCTGTTGGGGAGACTGTTTGATGCTGATCTCGGGGTGGGTGTCCTGGCAGAGCAGGTACCCGTCCGCGCTATCGGATTGGTCAACGGTCTGCCCCCCGATTTCTGTTATCGTGCCGCCCTTCGCCTCGTCGAAGGTGAGGGAGTAATGTTCACTCCTGATGATGAGTTCGTTTTGACGCTCTTCTGCGGAGAACTCAGCAAAGGCGGCACAGCACCAGAACCCGACTATTGCCCAAGTGATTAACAGCGGTCTTCCAGTTCTTCCAATGGTCATCATCTGTCCTCCGTTCTGGCGTCTTCTGCGGCATTGAGTGAGGGGCTTAACGTGGCGAGCGCAGAACTACTCGGCTCGCTGCGGCAAAACCGAATCTTATCAGTTCGCTTCCAACTTCCCGTCGTCGATCAGGAGGTCGTAAGGGCGTTCTCCGTAGAAGATGATCGAAAGGTGCCGCCAGCCGTCCCGCTTCCACCAGCAGCGCTCGACGGACAGCGAGTTTCTTGGCGCCTCTTAACCGGCATTTCCCAAATCAGCCCGTGCGCGCGACCATCGCGCGGCTTCAGCGAGTATTGTGCGAGAGCGAGGCACAACTTCAAGCTGTTCTCTACGGTCTCTGCTCCTTGTCGAGCTGTGTATGGGCGAAAGCTCGACATGATGGGCCCTCACAACGCTTCATCCTCGCGAATAGGACACACTGTTCCCGACGACCAGCCGCTGGAGCCAGAATTTGAGGCGTTGCCATCGTCATATTGGCACAGGCGCCGGGAATCTGAGTCTGCGTATCCGCCGAAGGATCGTGTCGAAGAGTCTTCTGGGCACGGCGACCTCAGCCATCTGGAAGATTACAGGGCGTGCGTGATAACCTTCGCGCCGATCTTGATCAGCTTTTCCAGCAAGGTCGTCAACGACCAATGGCTGACACCCCTCGGCAAGGCCAGACGCCGCAAGAAGTTGGCCAAGTTGTAGGCCAGGGCAAAGAGCTGAAGGCGGACCTCGTTATCCACGAAGCGCTGACAAGACAGCTTCATCTCGGCCACCACCCGGCGGGCCCTTTCCCAATCGGATAGGCTCCTAGCGGGGCGGGGTGACGGAATGAGGCCGCGGCCGGTGACGGAATCCGGCATTCCGGGGGGATCAGACCGATTTCGGCCGTTGGCGTAACACTCTAAACGGCAATAAGATGCGCACACAAGGTTCTCGCGCGGAGCTTTAGACGGCACGGCTATTGCTGCGTAGAGGGGAGGCTGGAAGGGCTGCCGGTATCGGCGGCGCGCGAGTTTAGAAGGAGCGGTGCGTGAAGAGGAAGCATATCCTTCTCGTTGCGCAGCAGAGCCCAGAAACGGTGAGCTTGGGGAGGCAACTCACGCGGGAGGGGAGCTACATCAACCTGGGCAAGGGGCTCGCGGAGGCGCTAGAGATTCTGGAGGTGCAGCGGTTCGACGCGATCGTGGTGGATGACGCGGTCTTAGGGGGTGCGGAAGCCCATGGGACGGGGAAGTTCTGGGCGTCGGCCGCCCTCTTGGGGACGCCGATCATCGTGTTAGCGTCGGCGCACGAGCTTCAAAGGGCGGCGGGGCTCTTGGAGGACTGGGCGAAGGACTTCGTCAAGAAGCCGGTCTTAGCGAGGGAGCTCTTGCTGCGGTGCGATATAGCGCTCGAGCGCAAGGAGGAGCAGGACCAGCTCTATGATTTAGCGACGCGGGACCCGCTCACGCGGCTCTTCAACCGCCGATACCTCATGGACTTCTTGGTAGGCCAAGTGTGCAGCGCGGTTCGCGGGAACGGGAAGATCGCGCTTATACTGTGCGACTTGGACAACTTCAAGGCGGTCAACGACACGTATGGGCACCTCGTCGGGGACGAGGTTCTGGCGATGGTGGGACAGATCCTAAAGGAGGGGACGCGGCGCAGCGACGTGTGCGCGCGCTACGGGGGCGAGGAGTTCGCGATCGCGGCGCCCGGCGAGACGGCACAGGAGTGCGCACAGCTAGCGGAGCGACTGCGCGAGCAGATCCGCAAGGCCGACTGGGCGGGACTGGGGGAGGATTTGGCGGTCACGGCGAGCTTCGGGGTTGCGGAGTTCGATGCGGCGCGGATGGAGCAGTCGGTGGCGGCGCTTGTCGCGGCGGCGGACCTAGCGCTGTACGCGGCGAAACGCGCGGGCAAGAACCAGACGGCGGTCCACGGAGAAGGGGAACTCGCGCGCGCGCTGGGGGCGGGGGAAGCGACGACGGACGGCGGGCGCTGAGACGGCTAGTCCTGCGCGTAGAGGGGGTCGAAGTAGGGCGTCCAGACGGTGCGGGCGAGAGTAGGCCCGTAGGGATGGGACATCTGCTGGAAGTAGATGTAGGGGCCGTGATCGGGACAGGTGCCGGTGTTGTAGTCGGTGGCGAGGAAGATCTCGCGACGGACGGAGTTGCCGGAGTCGCTAAAGGTCTTGACGGAGCCGTCGGTGAAGAGGACGTTGTAGGCGCCGAGGTGGTTGGAGCGGAAGACGCGGTAGGCCTCCTCGAAGCGGACG
>JAZDKG010000104.1:0-2369 GCA_043803205.1 Planctomycetota bacterium | reverse complement strand
TCCGGATGGGAAGAATGGGCGAGCCCGGGGCGGGGGAGAGGTTGAAGGATCGTCATGAGGCGGGGGGTTGCTGCGTGAATCAGGAAGGATGAAGAGTCCTCGCGCAGTGACGCGGAGACGCAGGGTTTGAGCCCACGTGCGCCTCGAGGGGGGATTGAGGCGTGGACGTTGGGGCACGCAGGTTTGAAGGCGGGCCGCCGCTGGGGGCAAGTGTTCAGGAGGGAGTATGCAAAAGGGAAGGGAGGAGGGCGACGGGGAAGCGTGCGGAGGAGGCTAGTGCGTATTTCAAGATGCGCCCCCGGTTTTCGCCCCAGTCGTCGTCTTTGCGGAAGAGCCTAGCGCGTCGAGCGGCGCGGTTGAGGGCGTGATAGACGAGGCCACCTGTGGGGATTTCGAACAATGTCTAGGCCGATCTGCCTAACACCCCAGACCCGATCTGGCGTGCCGCATAAGACGCCCATGAATGTGGGTGCGATTCGCACGTAATTCTTGCGCGATCAGTCTGTTGCGACAAGTGTCCGTTTTTGTCGCGGCGTCTTATGCGGATGGACGTAAGAAGCTGCATGTCGCCCTCAAAGCGCATCCACCGGACTGAGAACCCGGGCCCGTCTACGGTTCGGGAAGGTTGCTTTCGGGCCCCGGTCGCGCTCTCTCGAAGCAGAGAATCTTACCCCGTCCACGGAAACCGCGGAAGAGCCTTTTGCCGCCGCGCAATCAAGCGAAGAGCCACGTCGCTCTCGCTTCGGGGTCCCGCAGTCGCGGGACGTTAGCCGGTCGGGATGAGGGGGTTTTCCGTTTTTGTCGTGGCTCAGATTGCCCCTGACATGGCTGCCGCCTGTCGGCTATCACGGGAGCGTTTCCGGGTCTTCGGCGGCTTCGTGATCGGCCTCGATGATGGCTTCCGTGATGCGTGCTGTCGAGTTCGAGCTCAATGCTCAGGCAGGAGACTTGGCCTTCCCCGAATCATACCGGTGGGCATGATTGCGCCGGAAGTCGGCGTATGCCGTGCGGTCCAGCCGAAGGTTGCCCCTGTATGAGAAGTTGGCCACGACGGTCACGAACGGGTTGCGCCATCGCCACAGGTTGCCCCATATCCTGCCCATGATTTTGCTCACGGAATAGAATCGCTGATTGCAGCAGACCATCTCGTCAATGCTCTGGTCCAGCGACAGCCGCGCATAACGGGCCACAGGAAATGTCAACGTGTAGTATTGCCAGTCGCTCGGGAAGACATCGAGGGCGATGCGAGCGTCGCCCTTCATCTTGTCCCACAGCCGAGTGCCGGGCAGGGGCGTCAGGAACAGGAGATTGAGGTTGTCGACACCGTACTGGCCGGCCACCTCAGCGATACGCTTGCCGATGCCCGGTTTGTCGACGTCGAGGCCGAGGATGAAGGAGCCCACGACCTGTATCTTGTGCCGCTGAATGCGCCGCACCGAGGCAAGAAAGTCCCGGCCCCGCAGCAGGTTGAACTTCTTGCCGAGTTCCCGCAGCCCTTCCGGCGACAAGGTCTCGAAGCCGATGAAAACGCCCTGGCATCCCGCTTTCGCGGCCAGGGTCAGCAACTCCTCGTCGTCGGCAAAATTTATCGTCGCCTGTGCAATCCATTCCTTGCGCAGGTCGGCTCTAATCATGGCGCGAAACAAGTCTTTCGCCCGGGCGATGTGAGCAGGGCTTATGCCGACAAAATTATCGTCCACCACCAGAACGCGTTTCTCCCGGATCATCTGGAACTCGCGAAGGACATCGGAGACGGGGCGCTGGCGGTAGTGGGTCCCGTTGAACGCCGAGACACTGCAGAAGCTGCAATTGAGGGGACAGCCCCGGGTCGTCTGGATAGCGCCGAGAGCATATCGTCCATCCAGTAGATCGTGCCGGGCAGGGGGCGCCTTGCCGATGTCGGCCAGTCCCCCGTCATATCGGCGCTTGAGGGCGCCATGCCGAACATCCTCCAGGACCTGCGCCCACACTCCCTCCGCCTCCCCCGTGACCACCGCGTCCACGCGCTCCAGGGCCTCATCGAGACACATCGTGGCGTGAATGCCGCCCATGACGACCGGCACGCCCAGCCGCCGGAAATGGGCGGCCACTTCGTACGCGCGGCAGGCCTGTGAGGTGAACGCCGTAATGCCCACGAGGTGCGGTCGCGGCATAGCCTCGTAGTCAGGGACGCCAAGGTTCTCGTCGAGGATCGTGGTCTCCCACTCCGGCGGGGTCATGGCGGCGATCGTCATGAGGCCCAGGGGCTTCCACACGCGGTACCGGTTCCAGCGGCTCCCCTTGACGTGGACGATGCTCACAAGCGGATTGCACGGGTTGATCAAGTACAGTCTCATAGGCCAATGGCTCCCCATGGATTCGCTTTCCTA
>JAZDKG010000103.1:0-17342 GCA_043803205.1 Planctomycetota bacterium | reverse complement strand
CTGGGAGCGATCAGGGGTTTTCCGCGTCGGTCCCCCCGAAACCAGTGAGGAGGGCGCGCAGTTGGTTCTCCAGGACGCGGAAGGAGAAGAAGCGTTTGCCCAGTTTGAAGTTTCGCTCGACCATCGCCTTACGGCGGGCGCGGTCCATCAGGACGCGGCGCGCCTCGCCAACGACCTCGTCGGTGACGAAGCCGTCCATGGCGATCACGTCAAAGCCGCGCGGCTCGATGTCCGTGCGATAAATCGAGTAGCGGTTGCAGACGATCGGCCGCTTGTAGTAGACGGCCTCGAGGAAGGCGTTGCCGAACCCCTCATACGTCGAGGGATAGGTAACGATGTCGGCGTTGAGATACGCGTCCTCGACGGTGTACCGCTTCCTCCCATCGGGGAGTACGCCGCGTTCATCCCCCACGATGTCACCAACGTAGATAATCGGGACACCAAGGAGCCGAGCGTAGTTCCGGACCCGCGTAGGGTACTCGTCGCCCTCGTCCCCCGAGCTGTGAGAGATCACGAGCTTGGCGCGCGGGTCCTCGAGACGCTTGACAAGCTCGACGGCGTGCTCGATCCCCTTGCGCGCGACGATCCGCGTGGGCTGAAGGATGAGCCAATCCTCATCGGATAGCCCGATGGCCCTCCGGAAGTCGCCCGCGTAACGCGCGAGCGCGTGGGGCGGCTTGGCGAAGTCCATCACGTTCGGAATGACCGTGGCGGCGATGCCCGTTCGGAAACTGAGCTGTTCGCGGGCGAGTGAGCTGATGACCACGTGCTGCAGACGACTCATCGCGGGCGGAAAGGCCATGCGCAGATAGTCGGGGACCGCGTTCACGAGAAAGCGCTCGCGCTCCCAGAAGAAGTCATGGTGGTGTGCGATGGCGGGGAGCCGCATCTCGATCAGGAGCTCAACGAGGGCCAGGCCCAGGGGTATGTTCAGCGGGATCGTGAGGACGTTCTCGGCGATCAAGAGGTCCAGCTTGAGAGCCTTCTGGCAGCGGTAGAGCTCCTGCTTAAGTCGCCACGCTGCCTCGTGGATCGCCCGGGTCGTTTCAAGATCGCGGACGCGGCGGCCAAAGACGACCTCGTTGATGCGGCGGATGTTCGGGTGACTGAAAGAGGCCTCCTCGATGAGGTATGAGGAGTCAGAGGGGCGATCGATATCCCCCCCGATATAGTGGCAGTCGATACCCATCCTCCCGAGGACGGTCGCCCACTTGTCGATCTCGAGGCTTACGCCATCGGTGCCCGCGATACGGGTGGAGATGAACCCAGCCCTGCGAATGACCTTCGGGCTCTTCATGGGAGGCGGAAGAGGAGGCATCGGCGAGCAGGTCTCTCTTACAAAGGCAGGCGTAGGCGAACTCGCCGCATCACCCGCAGGAACCCGAAAAGACCCGACAATGCGAGCCGGGAGCATACGGCATCTTACCGGAAAACGTGCACGCCCTGAAAAGATTTCCCTCGCGGCTGATCGGGTCAGCCGACGCCAAGGATCCAAGGGGTACCGAGCGGCGCCTTGGCTGCGCAGTGGGAGAACGAAGCGCAAACAGTGTCAGCTTAGGAGCTTACTCTGCAAAGATCGCCTGTGAGCCCGAAGAAAGGCCCCGCGGATCCTGCGACAACACCTTATGGCCCCAAATGTTACCTCTTGCAGGGCAGGCGAACCCCCCTAACGGGGAGAAAAGTGCCCTCTGGGGCCCCCTCTGGATCATTTGGGAACAGACATCTGAGAACAGACATCGGCGCGCGCACGCAAACCTGCCCATCTACAACGACTTTGGCGCAAGTTATTCTTTCAGTTGCAGAATATAGCTGTAACTCCTTGATTAACAAAGCACTAGAGCTCGAAGACTTGAACGGACTCGCATGTGGAGACCTCCTCCGCCCCTGCTGCATATATAGCTGTAACTACTGTAATGACATAGGGTTGCGGCGATCCAACCGAGGCGAGAACAGAAAGCGTGACGCGCGTCGCAGACGGGCACACGGAGGAGAATACTGTTGACAGAGAATACGGAAATCCATACGATCATGGCGGTTGCGTCGGTTCCTGTCTCACATGCGTCTAGCGGAGAGGAATGATGTCGCAGATACTCATCAGACGGGGACGCGTAGTCGACCCCATGGTGGGCCGGGACGCAGTCACGGACGTTCTCATCGAGGACGGGGTCATCCGCGACGTAGGGGACATGGACATGCCGGCGGATCGCACGATCGACGCCCAGGGCAAGATCGTCGCCCCCGGCCTCATCGACATGCACGTGCATCTCAGGCAGCCGGGTGACGAGGAGTCAGAAACGATCCAGTCCGGTTCGGCGGCGGCGTTGTCCGGGGGATACACGACGATCGCCTGCATGCCGAACACGAAGCCCCCGTTGGACAACCCGAAGGTCATCGAGGCGGTCAGGAACGAAGCAAGCCGGGTCAACCTCGTCCGGGTGCTCCCGATCGGCTGCGTGACCGTCGGGAGGAAAGGAAAGGAGCTGGTGAGCTTCGAGTCGCTCATGCGGGCGGGAGCGGTCGCATTCAGTGACGACGGCGAGGGGGTTGCGCTGGCGGGCGTCATGGAGAAAGCCCTGCGGCAGCTCCGGGACCTGGGCTCGGTCGTGATCGAGCACGCGGAAGTAGCGAAACTCAGCGCCGACGGACAGGTGCACGACGGAACAGCCAGCCGGTCGCTGCGAATGGCCGGGATCCCGTCGGCGTCGGAGACGGAGATGGTGAATCGGGACCTCCGGCTGGTCGCTAGGACGAAGGGACGCCTGCATTTCGCACACCTTTCGACGCAGGAAGCGGTGCAGGCGGTACGCATGGCGAAAAGGGAGGGGATCCCGGTGACGGCGGAAGTGACGCCTCATCATCTGCTCCTCGACCAAAAGGCCGTCCTCTCGGGGAACACGTCCTTCAAGATGAAGCCGCCTCTGCGGACTCAGCGGGACCGGAAGTCCCTGGTGGGCGGAGTTGCGGACGGAACGATCGACGTGATCGCCACGGACCATGCCCCCCATAGCTCGCAGAAGAAGGATTCTCCCTTCAAGGAGGCCCCGTTCGGGGCGATCGGGATCGAAACCTCGCTCGGGGTCCTCGTGGACAGGCTGATCCACACGAGACGGATAACGTGGACCCGGCTTATCGCGGCGCTGACGGCTAACCCGGCGAAGATCCTCGGGATCGACAGGGGCACGCTGGCCGTAGGGTCGCCGGCCGACGTCGTCGTGATTGATCCGGATAGGATGTGGCGGATCGTGCCGGCGCGCTTCCATTCCAAGAGCCGCAACTGCCCCTTCGCGGGATGGCGCGTCCGGGGGAAGGCGATCATCGTCATCTCGGGGGGCGAGATCAAGTACGAAGAAGACCAGTAGTGATCCGTTACCTCGTGGACGGGTATAACGTCCTTTTCAGCCGCGAGTCGGCCTGGAAAAGGATGGGAGGAGAGGAACTGCGCGCGGAGCGCCGGCGCCTGACGACAGAGACGGGGCGATTCGGACGCCAAGCCGGCGCGAAGGTGACTCTGGTGTTCGACGGGGGCAAGGAAGGATCGTGGCGGACGAGACGCGAGGAGGAAGAGGGGGTTGAGGTGATCTACGCGAGCGCGGACGGGAGCGCGGATGATTGGATCATCGAGGAAGTCCGCCGACGCAAGGGGAGCCGGAATCTGGTAGTCGTAAGCGACGACAGCGCGATCCGGCGCGCCGCACAGAAGGCGCGCGTGAGAGCAGTGGGAAGCCGCGAGTTCGTGCGGGAAATGCGACGCGGCCGACAGAAGCCCGAGAGTGAAGGGGAGCCGCGGGCAAAGTTCGTGGGGCTGAGCGAGTCCGAGGTGCGGGAGTGGCAGCGGTTCTTCCAGGCGGACGAGGACACATGAGAGGACGCGCCGGGGCGTTGCGCTGGGGACTCGTGGCGCTCTACGCGGGGGCGATCTTCGTGGGATCGAGCATCGGCGTGCGGGACGACCGGAAGTTCGAGATTCCCTGCGACAAGCTGTGGCACGTGGCCGAGTTGGCCGTGCTCGGGGCGCTCGCGGCGCGCGCGTCGAGCGGAGGCGGGAAGGTGCGGTGGCGGCACGCCGGACTAGCGGCGGCGATCGGCGCGCTCTACGGGTCGTTCGACGAGATTCACCAGAGCTTCGTTCCCGGGCGGACGGCGAGCCTTGCCGACGCCCTGGCGGATACGGCGGGGACGATCGCGGGAATCGCGGCGTGGAGTCTGTTCGCCGCGAGGTCTGGAGGGGCGGCGGATGAGGAAAGGAAGAGCCAATGAAAGCGCGCGTGCTCGTCGCGAAGAAACTGGTGAAACCGCCGAAACTCGACGGCGAGATCCCGAAGCAGTGGGCGGGGGCAACCATCTTCCGGGACTTCGAGCTGCGTGGAGGAACGGTCACGCAGAAGACCCGCGCCTATGCGGGCTACGACGGCCGTGCCCTCTATCTTGCATTCGTGATGGAGGAAGAGCGGACCGGCGAGATCCGGACCAACTCGACGGGCCGAACGCGAAGGATCGGGGTGCGCGCATGGATCAACGAGGACGATTCCATCCAAGTGCTCATCGACCCGAGGCGGAACGGGACGGACTACGTGCATTTCCTGGTGAACCCGGCGGGGAAGTACATGACATCGCGCGGAACCGCATCGCCCGATCGACTGGAGTGCGACTACGCCTGGACGCCTAAGGCGTGGCAGTTCCGCGCGACGGTCGAGCGCAAGGCGTGGACCGTGCGGATGCGGATTCCGGCGGCGGACCTCGGGCTCGAGGGGTTCACGGAGGGACAGCAGCTCGGGATCAACTTCATCCGCGAGAGGACCCCAGACCCGCACGAGACAAGCTACCTCGCGCCCGACACGATGTCGTGGACGACTCAATGGACGTCGCACGTGGTCTACGAGCCAGCGGAATTCGGGGTGTTGGCGCTGGGGAAGGTCACGGGAAAGGTCCAGGAAATGACGACGCCTCAATGGCCTGGGCCGGCGCGTGCGCGGAGGCGCGAGGGGCTAACTCTGCTTGCGGCGCCGGGCGCGGACGGCGCGGCGCAACGGCGGATCCCGAAGCTGGCGGGGAGGGAACTCTGGTGCATCCACCCCCCTATCGAGGCGTTCCCGGGACTGGAGGAGACGAGGCTGGGACCCTTCGGACGGGACTTCGGGTGGCGACTGCACAGGGAGGTGACGAGGGAGCTTGAAATGGAGTTGCCAAGGGGGCGGGAGTGGACGTGGTGGCTCTACGGGCTCGACAGGAAGAAGATCGGGGATTCGCCCTGGACGCAGGGCGTGACGCAGGAGAGGCTGGGGGCGTCTGTGTTCACGATCGAGGGGCGGCGATACACGACGGGACAGTGCCTCCCCCCCTATCGCCGGCTGCTCCCCGTCGCCGCGAAGGGCTTCGAGCAGCTCGTCGAGAAGTTCGGCGATCGCTTCATCGGGTCCATCTTCGACGAGTGGGACAGCGACGTGTGGAGCGTCGTGACGGGAATGCGGGAGAATCCCGAGTGGGACGACTACCCGGACGAGACGCCGGGAACGAGCGGCAATCGAGAAGAGGAGGAGCGAACCCTCCGGCAACAGTGGGATCTCTTCTCGAAGCTCTCGTACGGGCGGGTGGCTCCCATGAACTGCTGGAGGTGCGTGGATCACTACGCCCTTGAATGGGGCGGACGGTGCGCGCTCATCGAGATCTCCGAAAACGGGAACCCCTCCATGCTGACGCAGCTTGCTTTCGCGCGCGGGGCCGCCCGACAGTACGGAAAGTTCTTCGCGACCTACCAGGCGACGATCTTGGGAACGGGGTACACGAGCTATACGGAGGGGCTGACGTACGAGGAAAACATTGAGACGGCGTGGGCGACGGGGCCCAACTTCGGGCCTTCAAAGGAATTCTATCGACGTCTCCTCTTCACATCCTATCTCTCCGGCGCGACGGTGCTCATGTTCGAGCACCCGCAGGAAGTCCACGTGATGCCGCCAAGGGGAAGAAAAAAACACCAACTCAGTCCTCACGGGGAGGTCTTCGCGGAACTCCTCGAATACGACGCCCGGCACAAAGACCGCGGGGTGCCCTACCAACCGGTGGCGCTGGTCTTGGACTACCTGCACGGGTTCTCACCCCCCTACCAGACGTGTTACGCGATCGGCAGGAGCGGGATGCAGACGTGGTTCACCGTCCCGTACGAGCGCCGGGATCACCAGGTATTCCAGACCTTCTGGACGATCTTCCCGTGGTGCCGGCAGCGGATCGAGCGTCATGGGTATATCCTTACGAACACGCCCTTCGGGGACCTCTTCGACGTGCTCACGGCGAATCCGCCGAGCGGCGTCGTCCCCGCCGACGTGCTCGGCGCCTATCGGGCGGCGGTCCTCGTCGGGGCGATCCGGATGAGCGAAAAGCTCAAGGAGAGACTGGTGGACTACGTGCGGACCGGCGGCACCCTCGTGGTGAACGCACTCCATTACGAGGAGCTGCCTCACGATCTGCGGGGAGGCGAGGTCGCGTTCTCAAGCTCGGGTGTCGACGTCACGGTGAAGGAGTGCGGGAAAGGCCGGATGGTCGCAACGCCCGAGAGCCACTGGCTGGACGACGATAACCGGGCGCTGCCGGTCCTGGGCGAGGTGTTGGCGACGATCGCGCACGAGCTCTCCCCGGTGGACGTGCGGGGGGACGTGCAATACCACTACCTCAAGACAAAGAGGGGATGGGCGGTAGCGCTTCTCAACAACAAGGGGATCGTGCATCATTCCAGGCGCAAGCCCGAAAAGCGACCCGAAGAGGCCGCACGGGTGGAGCTCGTTTACGACGGGAAGATCACCAGCAGCGTCGAAAGGCTGACCGGGGAGGAGGTCGCCTGGCAGAAGCGCGGCGGGCGGCAGACAACGACGCTCACGGTGGATGCGGGCGGGATGCGGATCGTCGAGATCGCGTGACCAGTTCGGTTTGAGGGACATCATTCATGAAGGCAAGATCTCTGTGTGTCTGGGCGTGCTTGATTACCGCGTGTCTAGCGTGGGAGCAGGCGCTGTGTGAGCAGGGTGTGGTCCTTGAGGTGAAGGGTGGGGGAGCAGCGGTGGACAACTGGGTCGCGGAGGCGACCCTCGATCTCGCCGGGGCGCGCGAAGCCGCAGGCGGTTCGGGATCGACCCGGAAGGCCGCGGTCTTTGAGCTCGATGAGCGGGGCGAGGTCGGCCCGCAAGCCGAAAGCCAGGTGAATCCGACGGATGAGCCGGGGATCTACACGGTCTCCTGGCGGGTGCCGGGGACGCTTGCGCCGGACGCGCAGAGGAGGTTTCTCCTGCGATCAGCTCCGAGCGGCGAAACGATGAAGAACGAAACCGCAATCAGCGTGGAGGAGACTGCTGACGCCGTTCTCGTTAGGAGCGGCGATCTCGAGCTCGAACACCGCCGGGGGATCGGGGGGATGATCCGGAAAGTTACGATCGGAGGGACGACGGCCCTCTTGGGGTGGAACGACAAGATCTATGACGGGACCGTCTACTATCTTGCTCTGCAGTCCGCTAAGAAGCTGACGGTGAGCGGACGCGGCCCGCTCCGCGCGAGGATCGAAACGGAGGGGGAATACCTGGATGCCGGGAAGAGCGCCCCGTCGCATCCCAAGGCTGTATATCGCTTTACGACCTACGCTGGCCTGCCCTTCACCCTCGTCGAAGCCACCGTGACGCAGGACTTCGCGCACCCCTGGCGATCGCTCCATTTCATCGAGATGCAGATCGGGCAGGCGGGGCTGACGCACTTCGCAACGGACAAGGGCGCAGGGCAGCTTCTCCAGAAGGGACAATTCCACGACGGGTCACGGTGGGCGGCGGCATACAACGAGTCGGTGCTGATCGGAACGTGCGCCAGCAAAAACCCCGGGGTCTGGGACGGGGGCGGCCAGCACTACGGGACGTACGTGCGCAGCGGAACCGCCCCTATGAACGAGACGAGCTACAGATGGAAGGGCGCGATCCTCTGGGGACATGGGGCGAAGGCAGTCACGGAAAGGGAAATCGACAGATGGAGCGGCGTCCTCGCTTCGCCGCCCACCGTCGCGGTGTATTTCGAACCCCTGGCGGCGAGGCTGGGACAGGACCTGGAGGAGATCGAGAAGAGGGAGGCAGCGCTTGCCGACCTCTCGGGCGATGCGTGGGCAGCGAGGCATATTCAGCTGACGCTCGCAAGATCGAAGGTTGGCGAGGCGAGGGCAAAGCTCGCCGGCGGAAGGTTCCGAGAGGCGGAAGCGGCGATGGGCGCGTGTGAGGAGGCAATGAAAGCACAGGCGGGAGAAGTTACCCTCGCGGGTAGCGGGGAACTGCGGGCGGGGACGGTGCTTGGGTATCCCTATCTCGGCAACGCGAGAGCTGCATACGTCTGGTCAAAGGAGAAGGATGGCGCCGGGCTCATCAGCATTTACGACAGGGAGAAAAGACGGGAGTTCCTTAAGGTCGATTATGCCTCAGCGCCTTTGTGGGAGTTGGCTCTCCAGAATAGGTCGGGCGGCGCGCGGCGCGCGAACGCCGGGACACGTTGCGAGGCCGAATTCAACGCGAACGAGGAAGAGGCAAGAATCCGCCTGACGTGGGAGACCGCCGGCGTCGAAGTCGAGGCGCGGCTGGGTAGGGAGGACGGCCTCCTGCGAATGCGGCTGCGAGCCAAAGCGAGAGGGGAGCAGATGGGGATCACGGCCGTAACGTTCCCGGCCATCGAGGGGATCCAGCCGATCACACCCGGGGGAAGAGATGACCGAGTCCTCGAGACGTGGGGGCTGGGATGGCAGAAGCCTTCCCCACTCGTGAGCGGGACGACGTCCAGCACCGAGTATCCGAACGGGATGCAGTTTTCCGCGCTTCTGGGGGACGGGATGGGCCTCTACGTCGCGGAGGAGGACGGGGAGGCGAACCGGAAGGGACTCGCCTGGAACCCGGATGCACGGGCCGGGGCGCTCGGTTTCTCGATCTCGCATCCGGTGCTGGGCTGGGGCGAGGACAAGCTCCCGCGGGAATACGAATCCCCCGGAGACATCGTGATCGGGCCTTTCCACGGCGACTGGTACGACGCGGCACGGATCTACCGCAGGTGGGCGCTCCAAGCCCCCTGGTGCGCGAAGGGACCGATCTATGAGCGCGAAGACTACCCGAAGTGGCTGCTGGACGCGCCCTACTGGACGATCGCGGACCTGGGGGATGAATCGGGGATCCAGAGGGAGATCGAGAAACATGAGTTCTACGGGATCCCGACAACGGTCGCCCACACCTACGGTTACTATTTCATGCTTCACATGGACGATCGGTACCCGGAGCACTGGCCGCCCAAGCTGGGATCGGAAGGCTTCAAGGCGGCGGTGAAGGGCTTGCAGGAAAAGGGCATACGTATCGTCCCCTACATCCAAGGATGGGTTTGGGATGAGGATACGGAGAGCTTCCGCACGAAGGACGCCAAGAACAAGGGAGCGCTCTGGGGACCGAAGGGCGAGCTGACGACGCACACCAGCTACGGCGGCGGGCAGAAGCTCACCGCGATGTGCCCCGCTTCCAGGCTCTGGCGCGATGAGATGCTCTTCATGGTCCAGGAACTCGTCGGCCGCTACGGCGTCGATGGGGTCTACTTCGATTTCCTCACCGTCCACACGAGCGACTGCTACAACAAGGAGCACGGGCACCGGATCTGCGGCGGGAACTACTGGACGAAGGCCGTCCACGGCCTCTATGAGGAGGCGCGCTCACTTGCGAAGAAACTCAACCCCGACGCAATGATCACGGGGGAGGATGTCGCGGAGTACTGCATCGACGTGCAGGATACGTTTCTGGGCGGGGGAAAGGTTGGGACGGACGCGCCGCTCTTTTTCGCCGTCTATCACGGGTACGCGAACGTGTTTGGCGGGGAGACAAACAAGAACAAGCCCATCTACCTGGGACGGTGGTGGCTCCTGGGGGCGCAAAACGGATGGCACAACACGGAGGGGGCGATGCTCGGGAAGCCGCCCCATGAGAGCTGGGCCCCCCTCGGAGCCTACTACAGGAAGCTGCTCCAGTGCCGGTGGGCGTTCGGAACCCCCTACCTCGGTTACGGGGAGATGCTCAGGCCCCCCAAGGTGGAAGGGGAGCTTCCGACGATCACGGAGCAAGGAACCTATGGGCCGTTCACGGTGCAGGCGGTGGAAGGATCGGCGTGGAAGGCGCCCGACGGGAGCGTCGGGATCTTCTTCCTCAACTACGACGAGAAAGAAAGCCATGAATTCACCTGGCTGGCCGACCTTGCGGAGGGGGCGGGGATGGACGGGACGAGAAAGGTGAAGATCCTCGAATGGAAGGAAGGCGACGGATTGACGACGGTCAAGGAGACGCGAGGAGGCGTGCTCAGGGAGACGATGAAGATCGAACCTTTGGGGATCATGGCTCTCAAGGTGGAGGCTGCGGAATGAGGACACGCCTGCTCGCGGGGATCGTGGCGGCACTCATCAGCGTTTGCGGATGGGGGGAAGAGATGAAAGCGCCGTCCGGCTGCGTCCCGACAGCCGACGCGAAGGCGGGGACGGGAGGCTACGCAGACCGCGTCGTGCATGAAAAAACGGGGATCCAGTTTGTCCTCATCGCGCCGGCCGCGTTCACGATGGGGTCGAGGAAGATTTCCACTTCCTCATTGCCGCCTCACGAGGTAACGATTCCCAAGGCCTTCTACATCGGCAAGACCGAAGTGACAAACGCGCAGTACCGCAAGTTCGTCGATGCGACAGGCTACGACGGCAAAGGAGAGACCGACCCGGCGTACGACCTGTATCTGAGGCACTGGCGAGGCGTCAGTCTCATGTCCAAGGAAGACGACTACCCGATCGTATGGGTGAGCTGGAAGAACGCGAAGGCCTTCTGCGAATGGGCCGGACTGAGCCTCCCGTCGGAGGCCCAGTGGGAGTACGCCTGTCGGGCCGGCACGACCACGCTCTACTACAGCGGCGACGACCAGAAGGGATTCGACGAGATCGGCTGGGGCCTCACGAACAGCGACGCCCTCACGCACCCCGTCGGCCGGAAGAAGCCCAACGCCTGGGGCCTCTATGACATGCTCGGCAACGTCTGGGAGTGGTGCGAGGACGACTACGTCTACAAGTACGACGGCGCACCGACCGACGGCTCGGCACGCATTGAGAACCCCCGGACGCTGACGCGTGCGCTGCGCGGCGGGTCATGGAGCAACAGCACGGGGCCGACCACCAACTCCAGCGCCTCCCGCTTCAACAGCGCACCCGGAAACGCCTCCAACGACGTGGGATTCAGGGTCGTTCTCACGCCGCCGTAGCGCCAAGCTCCCTTCTTTCGCTGACAACACGGCTGCCGAGCGGAGAACGCGGATCACCAGTCGAAAACGTCCTCCTGTTCGCCAAGGAGGAGATCGATCCGACGCTTCACGAGCTCCTTCTTCTGCTCCTGCGCCTTCGCCAGCGTCTCCTCGTGCTTCTTGAGCTCCTCGCGCAGGCGCTCGATCTCCTGCTTGCGCATCTCAACCTTGACGTCAAAGAGCTTCGCCACGAGGTCCGCAAGCTTCGTCCGGACCTCGTCGGGGGAAGCCGCCTGCGGTGCGGTCCCCTCCGGAGCGACGCCAGCACGGCCCACGGATTCCCTGACACCTCTCACGAGCGCAAAAACCTCGCCGCGCAACCGCGCCTCGGTCTTCATAAGTTCCGCCCGCGCCGGGTCTCGGCCCTTAAGCTCTTCGAACTCGCGCATGCCGCGCTGGGCTTCCCGCAGCCCACGCAGGTAAGCCGGACGCTCCCTCTCGCGAAGGGACTGAAGCTCGGCAAACCGCCCGGGATCGAAGTCCTTCATGAAGGACAGGATCCGCTCCTCCTCTTCCGCCGGAAGATCGCGCGGACCCGCCATTTCGGGGGATCCCATCATTCCGCCGGGCATTCTGTCCATCGGGGGACCCATCTCGCGGCGACCGGCGCCGCCGGCTTGTCCCTGGCCACCGGGGGGAGCGCCCATCATGCCCGGGCCGCCCCTCTGGTCCGGAGGCTGAGGGCCCGGGGGAGGGCCTTCCTGGGCAAGGGCCAGCCCCGTCACCAAGAGCACCGCGATGGCCATCCACATCAGTCGAGCGCTTGTCATGTCTCACCTCACTTTCTTCGCAGGTTAAGGAGCTCAGCTCATGCGCGACGCCCCACAACTGAGGGGTCGCTCGAGTTGGGACGACGGGGAATCGGACGCTGGAGAAGACGAGGAGACGGAAGGGAGAAACCAGGAGTCTGCCTCGAGGTTGCGTACCCCGCGCGCGGTCTCACGGAAGCTATCGCCCCGCAGGGCCCCGGCGGTGAGTGGCAGATCGAGACAGCCGAACGACACGGCATCCGAGGCGAGGACCGGGCCATCGGACGAAAGTTGCGAGGAACGCAGAGCTGAGCGCAGGTGAGAGTTGGCAAGGGAGTCGAAGTCCGCCCGAAGGGCCGACAGGGAATCCTCGCGGAGCGTATCGGGGGAAAGATCCCAAGACGCGACGGGGGAGGTGAGGTCCGCCCGCGGCGAAGGGCGGTGAGCGCGCGAGAAAGCGACGAGAAGCGCGGCGACGGCGCACGCCGCCAGCGCCGCGGCGGCCGCGAGGGCCGGACGCAAGGCCACGCGGCGCGGCCGCAGGAGCGGCTGGATACGCCTGCGGACATGCGACGGGATCTCGGGGAGCGGCCACGCAAGGAGCGCTTCATGGGCCGAGCGCAGTGAGGTCCACTCCTCGGTGCAAGACGCGCAATGGGAGAGATGCTCCTCGAGAAGCGCGCGACGATCCGGGGAAAGATCGTCCTCGAGGAAAAGAATCTTATCGTTCTCGAAGGCTTCACAGGATCGCGTCACCCGCGTACCCTTTCTTCCGCATGGACCGAGCGAGTTTGCGCAGCGCGCGGTGCGCGCGGGAGAGCACCGTTCCAAGAGGCAGGTCCACGGCAGCGGAGATTTCCCTATAGCCGAGACCCCCATCGTAGTGCAGGGCGAGGATCTCGCGGTCCGCCGGGTCGAGAGACGCCAGCGCGCCGTCCAGGGCCTGTAGGTCTTCCGGGTCGCCCGATACGGACGCCGGGACGTCGGCGGTCTTAGCGGGGACGGGCTCGAGGGTGCGCGCTTTCTTCCAGAAGTCGACGACGGCGTTATGGGCGCTTCGAAAAAGATAAGCCCTTGCCGCCTGCACGGTCTGGAAGGAGGCGTTGGAGGCGAGGGCTTTCATGAAGATATCCTGCAAGAGGTCTTCGGCGGCGTGGGGATCATGCAGACGCGACACAATGTACGCCCAAAGACGACGGCCGTCCGAGTTCCATAGATCCTCCAGAATGGCTCGACGTTCATCGGGGACCGTCATCCGTTCGACCGCCAATATGAGAACGACAGAACCGATGCTTGATTGCAGCGATTCCCGGGAGTCCGGGGAATTCAACCAGAAATCTGCGGACCGAGGAAGGGAATCTGCTTGCAATCCTGCGGCAGATCGATAAAAGAATAGGCTCTCGTGCGGCGGGCTGACAAGGTTCTTGGGCGAAGGAGAAGCGTAATGTCTCGCGTCTGCGAGGTATGCGGAAAGCGGGTAGGGACGGGTCGGATGTATGCGCGTAGGGGTCTTGCCAAGAAGAAGGGAGGGGTTGGAAGGCGCATCACGGGGAAGACGCTGCGGAAGTTCGCGCCCAATCTGCAGAGGGTCCGGGCGATCCAGGGGGGCACGGTACGCCGAATGCGGGTATGTACGGCGTGCATCCGCGCGGGAAAGGTGCGCAAGGCGCCGTAGTCCGGCCCGAAGGTCGCCTGAAACGCAAAAGCCTCGACGATACGTCGGGGCTTTTTTGTTTCTTTTCCACGGGAATACTGTCGAGATAAAGGGAGAGCGTAAGGGCTCTCGGAGCTTGCCGTGCCGGGGGCTGTTGTGCCGATCTATGGCTTGTTTTCGGGGGATTCTAGGGCGTCGGAACGAGCGCAAGCGCCATGAGACACGATAGAGGAGTCCGCCTCCTGATGGCTGTCATGGAGCCACACGCCGACGCGTCCGGTGTCCACTGAGGAGGAAGGGACGTGTACCTCACGCCGAAGCAACTCGAGGTGCTTGAAGAGATCCGGGACTACATCCGCGAGAACGGATACGCCCCGACGCTCCAGGAGCTTTCCAACACGCTGTCCGTCTCGACCGTGACCGTCTTCGAGCACGTGAAGGCCCTCGAGCGGAAGGGGGCCCTGCGCAGGGAGAAGCACAAGACCCGGGCCATCGAACTGGCGGAGCCGGGAAACTCGTCGCGGCGGCTTCAGCTCATGGGACACATCGCTGCGGGACATCCCATCGAGAGCACGGCGCAGCCGGAAAGCATCGACATATCGGAGCTCCTGGGGGTGAAGGACGACAGGGACCTCTACCTCCTGGCGATCCGCGGGGACTCGATGGCCGACGAGCACATCCGGGATGGGGACTACGTCATCGTGGAGCGCCGCAACACCGCCCGTAACGGCGAGACGGTGGTGGCGCTGGTGGACGGGAGGGAGGTCACGCTCAAGAAAATCTACCACGAGGAGGACCGGGTGCGACTGCAGCCGGCGAATCCTGCGATGCGGCCGATCTACGCGCGGGACGTTCGGGTCCAAGGCATCGTGGTGGGGGTGCTTCGCCGGTACTAGCGGCGAACGGGGGCGGGCAGCCGTCAAGACGGGTACGTGTAGAGCGGACGAATGCAGTCCCGCAGACCCTTCAGGTCGAGCTTGCGATCGAGGGGCACGATCATGTACTTCGCGTTCTCATCCTTCGTGTCGATGATGATGGTGCGGGAGTTGGCGATCTGGAAGCCGTTCTCGCAGGGGGTATGACCGACAAGGAAGAAATCCGCGCCGACGACGCGCGCGAAGACCTGGGCGATCTCCTCCGTGAGCTCCCGGCCCCAGACGAGGTCGAAGGCGCTGCCGTGCGTTTCCATGTCCTCCTCGACGAGGCGGCGTTTGAAGACGGAGGCGTCGAAGTACTGGAGGCCTTCCCGGTTCGGGAGGCTGTGGCAGATGAAGACGCCGGGCTTGGTGCGGATGGCGAGGGGAATGGAGAGGAGGAACTCCCGGAGGTATTCGCGGACGACGCCTGCCTCGTCGCCGTAGCTGTAGCGCAGACCATCAAAGAAAGAGAGGTTGAGGACTACGCCCGACTTCGCGATGCCGTGGTCGGTGATCTCCGCGCAATCGTGGTTGGCCAAGACCATGTGGACGCGGTCCGGGAACTCGGTGATGAGCTGCGCGACCTCTTCGAGGACCTGGAAGGAGAGGCACGCGCCTTTCTCCGTCATACCGCCGCCGTGCAGGACCTCCTGAAAGATGAGGTGTCGGCGGGAGTTTCGCCCAAGGTCGGCGATCTCGCGGACGCGCGCGAAATTGTTCCAGTTGCCGTGGAGGTCGCCGGAGACGAAGGCGTCCCCCTTCCTGGGAAGGACCACGACGTTGCCTCGACGGCGGCGATCGGCCCAGTTCACGCGGGCGGCGGCCCGGAAGACGTTGATGGCGCGTGCGCTGTCACGAAAGGTGGGCATGAAACGACCTCACCTACGACGTCCCGCGGGGGCCTCCTTCCGCTGGGAAGCGAGAGATTCCGATACCGCCGCGAGCCCGGCGAGCACTTCGTCCATGCTCTCGGGCCGGGCGTCACGGTCCATGGCGCAGGAGCGCAAAACAAGGTTGTCGAGGGTCTTCGGCACGCCTCGAACCAGGTGGCTTGGAGGAAGCAGTCGGAACTTCTCGAACCGCACCTTGCGATGAACGAGGGCTCGACTCGGAACGTGATGGCCGGTGATCACGCGGTACATCGTCGCCCCGAGATTGTAAACGTCGGTCTTGAAGTCGCAAGTCTTGTGATTGAGCTGTTCGGGGGCCGCGTAATCCATCGTTCCTTGGACGCGCTCGCGTCGTTTCCCGGCAAAGCCCACGAGGCCGAAGTCGATGAGCTTCACGACCCCGTCTTTGCGCACCATGATGTTGTTTGGCTTGGTGTCGGCGTGGACAAGGCCCATCTGGTGGATGTAGCGCAGCGCCTCCGCGGTTTGCGCGAAGATCCCCACAAGGACGCCGATGCCCAGGCCGTCCATGTGTGAGAGCGGTCTCCCGTCCACATATTCCATGAGAAGGAGACACCGCCGCAGGTGGAACAAGCGGCGATGCTTGATGAGGCCGAAGATGCGGACGATGTTCGGATGGTCGAACGACGAGGCGTGCTCGTACTCGTTCAAGACCTGGTGGATATACTTGTCGTCGGCGGACGACTCGCGCTTGACGCTCTTGATCGCGAGCTCTCGGCCGGCAAGGGGATCGAGGACCTTGTAGATGACGCTGTTCGCGCCGAAGCCTACCGTGGCCACGATCTTGAAACCGCCTATACTGGACTCGGACATTCCATCCCCAACTGCGTCAACAAAGACCGGCAGCTACCTTCCAAGCCTGGATACCTGCGAGGGCCTGAGGGGGGAGGAAACCGGGGGGACGGGACGAAAACGGGCTCCGGTGTCGCAAATAGAAGACCAAAAATACCGCAGTCCTGTGTTCTGCGCTCTCCTCCCCTCCTGACCGCTCGAAGAACTCTCGCGCACGTTCTCATTTATACGCCCGGAGGGCGCTTTCGTCAACCGAAAACAACCCCGCCGCGGAAGGGAGACCCAGGGGCGGGTGCTCCAAAGGCCCTTGGCTCCGGGTGGGCCGTCACCAGCCGCGCCGTCCGGAAGCCCTTCGCAAAACGTCCTTTTCATGAGACGTTAGGTTCGCGATCCCCTCGCGGTGGATCTTGTCGAGGACGCGATCGAGCTCGCTCTGAAGGTCCTCGTCGTCGGCTAACGAGCGTTCCGGCCGGCGCCGAGCCTGACGGCTCATACCAAAGGGCCGCGACGGACGAAGCCGCCGCAGGAAATACCGGAGGGGATCCTCGCCCTTCAGGAGAAGGTAGCCCGCCAACATGCCCCCAAGGTGACCGATCGCGGCCACGTCGTACAGCATGGCATACAGGACCTGGATGCCCGCTAAGATGTACGCCGCCGTGCGGGCGCGGACGGGAATAAAAAACATGAAGAGGAAGAGGGCGTCGGGATACATGAGCGCGAACGCGATAAGGACGCCGTAGATCGCCCCCGACGCGCCCACGATCTTGGTGCGTGGATCCAAGCCCCAGTTGAAAAGAACATCCGCGCCGAGGGCGCACAGCCCCCCGACAAGCCCGCAAACGATATAGAACGTCCAGAAGTGGCGCCGTCCCAGTCGGGCCTCGACCGCATAGCCTGTCATCCAGAGGACGAGCATGTTGAAAAGAAGGTGCCCTACCCCGCCATGGAGCCACATGTGCGTGAAGATCTGCCAGATGAAGAGCCGCTTTATCACGGCGAAGGGGGAGAG
>JAZDKG010000102.1:0-2605 GCA_043803205.1 Planctomycetota bacterium | reverse complement strand
CGTTGGCGATGCCGCCGATGTTCTGGACGGCGCGGTTTCTTCGCGGGTGGCGGAAAAGAAGGAAATCGGCGAGGGGGACGAGGGGCGCCCCTTCGCCGCCTGCAGCGATGTCGCGGGGGCGGAAGTCGGCGACGACCGGGATGCCCGTGCGCTCGGCGATGACGGAGGCTTCAGCGATCTGGAGGGTGGAGCGAAGGGACCTTCGCCCGAACGGCCTGCCGACGGGGAGGTGGCAGACGGTCTGGCCGTGGGAGCCGATGAGGTCGATGGTCGAGAGGGGGATGGAGGCGCGCCTGGCGAGGCGCAGGACCGCCGACGCGAAGAGCTCCCCCAGGACGAAGTTGAGATGACAGAGGTTGTCAAGGCGCGCGGTGCGTCGGTCGCAGGTCCGGAGGACGGCCCGGCGGATCTCCGGAGGATAGGGGAAGGTTGCAAAGGCGATGACGCGGACGGAGTGGGCGCCGAGGTCGGCGATCGCCGCGTCCACCCCGTCGGCGGACGTGCCCGACATGAGCCCCGAGACGCGGAGCGTCTTCTTGCCGGCGATTCTTGCGAGAGATTTCCTCATGGTCGGCGCGGAGACGAAGGGATCGGTGGAGCGAGGACTCTATGAGTCCATCGGATGGAGGGGAAGGGAGTCTCCACAGGAATAAGGAGAGGGGTTTCGAGTTGCACGTGCACGCCCAGCATTCCATAATCGTGGGGGCCTGGCGCGCGGAAGGCCGGGGGGACCTGGGCTTGGGAGCGTTAAAGAGATGTGGGGCATGAACTGGGTTCTTCTCGGCGTGCTGGCGGTCGTCAACGCCCCTCTCTACTGGGCGTTGGGGAAGACGTTCTTTGGGGGATGGGAGGGGTTCACGGAGGCGCTGCGGTTCTACTTCACCCCCGACTGGTGGTCGGCGATGCGGGGGGAGTTTTGGGAGGACCGCTGGGAGTCGCTCAAGCTCTTCGTTTTCCTCGTCTTGTGTGTCCTAGCGGTGGCGGTGGAGTATGCGCTCATCGCGAGATACTTCCTTTCCGCGAAGGGGAGTTGAGGGGACGCGATGAACGAGCGCGAGATCGTGATCGAGACCCTTCGTCATCGGCGCTGCGACGTGATCCCGCACAACATCGATTTCACGTCGACGATGCGCGAGAAGATGTGCGGGGCCCTGGGACTGGCGAGCGCGGCCGACGTGTCGGAAGCGGTGGGGAACTATTTCGTTCAGCTCAACGTGGGATCTGTGACGGGGCCGAGCGAGGGGGTGATTCCGGAAATCTATCCAAAGCGGGTGGGGCCGGAAACGTATCGGGACGACTGGGGGGTCGTCTGGCGGCGGGAGCCCGGGGACGACATCGGGGTGGTGGAGCGACCGGCGATCCCCGAGCCCACGCTCACGGGGTTCACAGCGCCTGAGCCGGCGCCACGGGGGAAGTGGCTCGAGGCGTTTGCGCGCGGTGAAAGGGAACGGTTCCGGCTGGTGAGCCTGTCGTCGCCGATCTTTCAGCGGGCGTGGTTCCTGCGGGGTTTCGAGAACTTCCTTGTGGATCTCGCGCTGCACGAGCGGTTCGTGCACGAGCTGGTGGAGATGATCCTCGAGTACACGACGAAGGTGGTGCGGGAGGCGGTTTCGTACGATATCGACGGACTCTTTTTCATGGACGACTGGGGGCAGCAGGAGGGGCTCTTGATATCCCCGGAGATGTGGCGCAGGTATTTCAAGGGGGGGATGGAGAAGCTCTTCAGGATGGCGAAGGAGAGGGGGCTCTCGGTGTTCTTCCACAGCTGCGGGAACATCGAAGCGCTCATCGGGGAGCTCGTGGAGATGGGGGTGGACGTACTCAACCCGTTTCAGCCGGAGGTGATGGACGTGTACCGGCTCAAGCGGGAGTACGGAGGCCGGCTTTCGTTCTACGGGGGGATCGGGACGCAGAATGTATTGCCTCACGGGAGGACGGAGGAGGTGAAGGCGGACGTGCGGGAGAAAATCCGGCTCCTGGGTGAGGGAGGGGGCTACATCCTAGCGCCGGCGCACGCGGTGCAGGCGGACGCGCCCGTGGAGAACGTGCTGGCGATGGTGGAGGCGTTGCGGGAACAGCGCGGGGCGTGAGAGGGGATCACAGATCCATTTGTTTGAGGACGTTGGCGGCGGACTCGTTGGGGCCGAGGAGACGAACAGTCTTGACGGCGTCCTGCACGATGTAGATGCGCTCGTTGTTGGAAGCGAGGTCCAGCGGGGTGACGAAGAATCCGGAGCGGCCCGGCGAGTAGCCTAAGGTCCCGCCGGTGATCACCTCGCCGTCCTTGAAGACGACGAGCGCCGGCCGTTCGCTCGGGCCCGGCTTGCGGGAGAGAGGCGGCGCGTCCTTGCGGTTGGGGTCTCCTGCAAGGCTCTTCACGAAGAAGACAGCCTTGAGTTCGGAGAGCTTGACGGGGGTGGGCTGCGCGCCCGACGCCATGTCGGTCGGCTGGATGTGGAAGGCATCGCGGTTGGGGAAGAAGTCGAGGGTGGAGCCCTTGAGGAGGTGACCGTCCTTGAAGCGGGCGACGACCAGGCTCGGCTTTTTGCCAAAGGCCAACGGCGTCATCACGAACCTCCAATCGGTGCGGATGGGACCGTACACG
>JAZDKG010000101.1:0-4659 GCA_043803205.1 Planctomycetota bacterium | reverse complement strand
TGGCGTGGCTGTACCGGTATCAGGACATTGATTCGCCGATCTTCTGGAAAAACATGCGTGCCCACGCGGCCGCCACGGCGCAGCTCTACCGCAACCGTCCGTCGGTCTTCATGTACAGTCTCGGCAACGAATTGCAGCACTCTCCCGACGGAACGGCGACGCTCCCGTTCAGCGTGCGCGACGCGGTGAAAGCGGTCGACCCCACGCGCCCGCTTGCCTTTGACGATGACGACGACTATCTCAGAGGCGGCATGGACTTCATCTGCGTGCACTATCCCTATCCGCTCGGAAAGCACTTTCTCTGGCCCGACGACGCCTTCTGGTGGCAGACCCCCATGCCCGTGATCTTCAACCGCGCGCCCGGCGTGTTCGACTGGAAACTTGATCGTCCCGTGGTCGTCGGGGAGATGTCCGATCACAGCTACGCCGAGGCGCCCGACGGGGTCAGCGCCATTCTCGGCGACAAGGCGTACCTCCGGCGGCCCCAGTCATGGATCGAGGGATGGCTCGACGGCTCTCGGATGATCCACGACGGCGCCCGCCTCTCGGGCGTCGCCGGAACGAACATGTGGATGACCCAGTGGCGCGACGCGTTCGTGTACCGCGCCCTCAATCCCCCCATCGCCGCCCTCCTCCGCGAATCTGACCACACCTTCTATTCCGGCGAATCCGTCGAGCGCACCTGGAGCCTCCTCAACGATACCCTCGGGAAGGAAGACCTGGAATTGCGCTGGACGTTGCGGACGCCCGTAAAGGTCCTCACCTCGGGCAAGGTCCGTAAGACGCTCGATCCCGGCGGCCGCGATGACATTACCGTCAACATCCCTCTGCCCGAAGTCCACGATCGGTCCCCCGTGGCGCTCGAATGGGAAGTGTTTGACGGAGAGAGGCTGCGCGATTGGGACTCGCGCGCCTATACGGTCTTCCCTCCTCTTTCCGATTTGGGGAAGGCGTCCTTGATGATCTACGATCCGTCGGGCCGCACGAAGGAGGCCCTCGAAAAAGTCGGCTTCGCCACAAGCCCGTCGCCGACCTCACCGCCGACGCCCTCGCCCGTCTCGACTCCCTCTGGATCGGCGAGAACGCCCTTCTCGACAATCCCGACTATGACCCTTTGGCCCTTACCGACTTCGTATCCCGGGGCGGTCGCCTGATCGTCCTGAGACATGACGCGCCCTTTCTCGCCCCCGTCTCCGGCGAGATGACCCCCGACGCGCGACATGAATCCAATCAAGCCTGGATCCGCTTCCCCGATCACCGCGCCCTCGCCGGCCTGGCCGACGACGATTTCACGTACTGGCGGGGACGCCCTCAGCAGTATCCGCCGCATACCTCCACCGCCCCGCGAAAGAAGGCCGAGCCCACTTGGCCGCTCAATCATCGCGTGTGCCGCCAGGCGTACGTGAAACCCACGCAAGGGAACTTCCGCATCCTGCTCGACACCGGCGGACCCGACGGATTGCGCTGGACGCCCCTGGTCGAGATCCCCTTCGCCAAAGGCTCCGCCATCCTCTGCCAACTCACGCTGGCCGACGTTCTCGGGCGCGAGCCTGTCGCCGACCGCCTCGTCCGGAACCTCGTTGCCTGGGCCGGTGAGCCCGTGACCGTCCCCGGCAAGACGCTGCGGCTCCTGGCCAAAGGAAGCCCTGAACTTGCCGAGGCGCTTGATGCGGCCGGCGTCCAGTGCCTCCCTATCGATCATCCCGTGAAAGCGTCCGATCTTCCGTCGGACGGCGTGCTTCTCGTGGGCGGCCGCGAAACCATATCCGCCGATGAGGCCCGGGCCCTTCTCGACTGGATGAACACAGGCGGTGCCCTTTGGCTCCACGACCTCGAGTTCGTCGAAAAAATGACCTCCGCCGTCGTCCCTGCGGACCGACTCGTCGCTTGGTGGAAACTGGATGAGAACAGTTGGACCGGCCAAACCGGCGAGATCAAGGACGCCGCCGGTCGGGGCAATGATCTCACCGCGAAAGCCTCTCCGGCGGGCACGCCCAAGAGCGTCGCCGGCGTGTTCGGAAAAGCGGGCGCGTTCGACGGCAAAGGACAGTACCTCTTTGCCCCTCCCGGACGCGAGGATCTCATGGTCGGTCAAGAAGACTTCACGCTGTCCGCGTGGGTGAAGTCGGACAACCTCGCAGCGAGGTGTGGCATCCTCGGAATGGCGGTCAGCGATTACGCCAGCACCTGCTACGGTTTCTATCAGCGGGAGCTTGAAGCCGGCGGGGCCTCCTCGTTCCAGTTCGTCGTTAACGGACATCCCGACAAAGGCGACCCGTGGAACGTCCTCAAGGCCCCCGCACATCCGGGCTGGCACCATCTGTGCGGGGTGCGACAAGGGAGCAAGACCTCCTTCTACGTAGACGGCGTTCTCGCCGCTGAAGCGTCGCGCGGGGCGTTGAACCCCGATGAGAAAAGGGACTTCTTCATGATCGGCGCCGCCGACGCCAACAGCCAGATGGTGCCCGGCGACTTCTTCAGCGGCCTGATCGACGACATACGCCTCTACAAAGGCGTCGCCTTCACGCTCGAGCAGGTCGCTGCCTTATTCGGACAGTCTCAGAAAGAAGTCGACTCGCTCGAAAGTTTCAAAGAATTGCTGCCTGAGGGGATATCCCTCGACAACAACGTTCCCCCTTCCGTCGAGCTGTGCGACAACCGCGGCCTCGGATCGGGCCTCTCCCACTACGAACTCTCCTGGCGGCGCGGCCGCTTCTCCTGGAGCGATCACACGCAAGCCATAGCGGACATCGCCAAATACGTCGTGCTCACGGAAAAGGAAACCGCCGCGCGGATCTTGACCAATCCCGCCGTCCTGCTCCAGTGGAAGGTGGGCGCAGGCTCCCTCCTCATCGATCAACTCAGATGGCAGGCTCTGCCCGGCCAACCGCAGGCCACGCGCGTACTCAACACCATCGCCACCAATCTCGGATGCGTTTCTCTCGCCCCCAAGCACCATGCGACCGAGCTCGAATATTCGCCGCTCAACCTCCAGCCCTACTGCAATCGCGCGCTCGGGCGGGACGATGTTATGCCCGACCGCCCCCCCTTCATCGATGACGGCGACAACGACCTCCGCGACCTTCCCAGGGGAATCCAGGAATTCGCGGGCGTGAAGTTTCTCATCCACGAAGCCCTCGCATTGAAGTCTGAGGGAATGCCCTTCCTGCCGGCGGAGTCGCCTGCAATTCAGATCGGCCGAAAGGCCCATACCGTCTGTTTCCTTCACACCGCTGTCGGCTCCGCGAAAGGCAACGTCGGCCGCTACGTCGTCAACTACGCCGGCGGCGTCTCGACCGAACTGCCCATTGTGGCGGGCTACAATGTCCAGGATTGGTGGGCGCCGGGAAAAGACTTGTCCGACGCGAAGCTGGCCTGGTCCGGCAAGAACCCGGCCCACGATCCCGTCTGCGTCTTCCTCATGGAATGGGTCAATACCCATCCGGACCTTGAGATCCTTACGGTCCAGATGAAAAGTGAGGGGAAGGCTTCCACCCCCGTTCTTCTGGGCCTCGCGACGGGAAACCTGAAACCCGGCGATCTTCCCGAACGCCGCTACCGGACTTTCCGCCCGCTGGATCTCTCCGCCGTGGTTAACCGAAGTCTGAGGACCAGCGGTCAGAACGGATGGCCCGACGTCGAGGGCAATGACCTGCGCGAATTCGAGACCGGAGACCTTTTCCTCAACGGAATCCCCGCGCGCATCGCCTCACCACCAAAGTCGTGTCTCATCCTGGATGCGCCGCGATTGACCGCGCTCCGGGAACAGGGGATCGCCGCGGGCGATTTTCCCAAGGAGGCGATCGTGCCGGTCGCAAGTCAGGCGGCCGCGATCTTCTTCCTGCATACCTCCATCTATGGCGCCGGCTCGATCGTCTATGAGGTGAACTACCAGGACGGATCATCCGAAGCCATCTCCATACCTGGCGGCAAACGCCTCTGGGACTGGTGGGCGGAGGTGGATTTCTTGCCCCCGCGCGTGACCCTTGCTTGGAAGGGAACGAGTTCCTTTCACTGGCCTCTACACGTCTGGTGGCACGAGTGGAAGAATCCCGATCCGGCCAAGGTCGTGAACTTCATCCGCGTGAAGCCTGTCGGCGAGCCCGCATCGGGAATCCCCGTGCTCCTCGGCGTGACGGTTGCGCAATAGGAGTCGGTCGTCTTCCCAGGTTCGCCCCGCCACGCGCCTCGATCCCCCGTCCGCGCATTTCCTCTTGAATCCCCGCTGCTCGACTGCATGATTGGACCATTCTTTCGGCTGGACGGTCATGCGCATTACGGACTTTCACACGCACGCGTTCCCTGACGATCTCGCCCGCCGCGCTATGACCCGCTTGAGCGAGCACGCAGACGGCAAGAGGGCCGTGCTGGACGGGACCGTCTCGGACCTCCTGCGTTCCATGGACGCCGCCGGAGTCTATCGCAGCGTCCTCTGCTCCGTCGCCACCGTCCCCAAGCAGTTTGATCCGATCCTCGCCTTCTCCGACCGCGTCCGTTCCGACCGCATCGTCCCGTTTCCCTCCTTCCATCCCGATTCCCCCGATCTTGCCGCCCTCGTCCGCCGCGTTGGCGCGTCGGGCTTCCTGGGTGTGAAGCTGCATCCCTGCTATCAGGGGTTTGCGCCGGACGAGGATCGCTTCCTTCCGATGTACGAGGCGG
>JAZDKG010000100.1:0-2941 GCA_043803205.1 Planctomycetota bacterium | reverse complement strand
TCTATGAAAGTGGGCGTGTCAAGGGGGGTGAAGGATTTTTTTCTTAGGGCGGTTTCTTGAGCATGGTCGGTTCGCTCCTCGTGAGGAGGTGAGTTGTGGCTGCAGGACTTCCAGGCCCTCCAGGCATCTATTCGAGGTCTTGCGCCTCACGTGATCATGCGGAGCTGCGGCGCCTCATACAAAGGGAAGGCCTCGAAGGCCATGCGTCCTTGGGAGGTCGCCGCGGCATATTGGGGATCCTGGAAGACGGATGCAGCCTCCTTTCCTACGAACGGACGAGTTCTTCCTCGGGTTTGCGGATGCGCCAGTAGAGGGTGCGGGCACGGACGTGTTTCTCGGGGACGACGTTGAGCTCTCGAGGGTCGAAGGGTTGCTTCTTCCTCCACATCTCGAAGAGGATGCGCGCCAGGCGGTGGGCGACGGCGACGACGGCTTTTTTATAGCCCTGGCGGGCGGCGATCCTGGAGAAGTAGGGGTTCAAGGGATGCCGGGTGTCGGCGGCGTGCTGGGCGGCCTCCGAGAGGAGCATGCGCAGATGGGAGGCGCCGCGCTTGGTGATGTGGCCGTGTCGGACGGCGTCGCCGCTGTCGTAGGTGGAAGGGACGAGGCCGATGTAGCTGGCGACATGGGAGCTGTCCGGGAAGCGCTCCGGGGTGGCCAGGACCGCGATGAAGCCGGCGGAGGTCAGCGGCCCGACGCCTGGGGCGGTCTGGAGGAGCTGTGCGATGTCGCGGAAGGGCTGGACCGCCTGGGAGAGTTCGGCGTCGCAGGCAAGCAATCCCGCGTGGGCGACGCGCCAGAGGTCGCGGTGGAGGGAGAGGTGTGCTCGCAGGTCTGCGACGGGGGGTCGGTCGATGAGTTTCCGCCAGGCGCCCTCGGTGGTGAGGGAGTCGGCCTCTTCGCTGAGCCCCACGGAGCGCAGGAGGTATTTGGAGGCGTTGACCTGGCTCGTGCGGATGCGCAGGAAGTGGCGTCTGCGGGAGAGGACCCGGCGCAGGCGCTGGATGGCGGGGTCGGGGACGTAGACGATGGAGGTGTACATCCCCCGGCGAAGGCCGTCGCAGATCTCGAAGGCGTCGCGGAAGTCGGATTTCTGCTTGGCGCGGCGGGCCTTGATGCGGACCTCGCGGGCGTCGATGATGACGGGGCGTGCGCCCAGAGAGGAGAGGGCGGCGGCGACCCACATGGCCTGGGTGCCGGTCTCCAGGCCGGTGCGAGGCAGGGCGGGGACGGCGGCGAGCATCTTTGCAAAGCCTTCGAGCGTGGTCGGGACGACGCCTTGCTGGATCACCTTTCCGGAGTCATCCTGTGCGACGTAGACCGACTTCTTGCAATGCACGTCCATTCCGAGGTAGACTTCCATGGGCTGTACCTCCTGTCTTGAAACTTGGGGCGCACCCTGCGACCCCGTGGTTGGCGGTTTTACCTCAAACCGCTGTGGAGGACAGCCCACTTTCATAATTACAAAGAGGTCTAACCCGGGCCTGCGAAATCAAGCCGTTCTTTGCGCTCTTTGCGACTTTGCGGCTTTGCGTGAGGAAGATCAATAGAAAGGAGGCAGGGAAGTCGAGACAAGCGGAGTTCTGAAGCGCCATTGTTGAGCGACCTTTGACACAGGAGGATGAAGAGATGAAACGAGGTTTCACGTTGATCGAGCTTCTCGTGGTGATGGTGATCATCGCGCTCCTGGTGGGATTGCTCCTCCCCGCACTAGGACGCGCCCGCGAGGAAGCCCGCAAGACCCAGTGCAGGAGCAACCTGAGACAGATCGGCCTGGCGATGCAGATGTATTCCAACGACAACAAGGGATACCTGCCGGCGATCTATGGAATTAGCGGTGACGATTCGCCTACGCTCTGGGTTTACGGGGGGATCCGTTCGGGGCAGAACCACTACGTTGCCAGCCAGACGAACTGCTTCAACGGGCAAGACGCCACGCCAGCCAACAACGTCTCACCGCAGTTGTACCTCATAGCCAATGGCAATGCGAACACACCGATTGCCGACCGTATGGCCAACCCCGCGATGGGGAACGCCCTGGGGTTGCTCCTCTCGGGCGGGTACCTGACTCAGAAAGGAGCGGCTGTGCTTGACTGCCCGAGCAGGCAGTTCCCGAAGGATGCCCATCAGGCCTACAAAGACTACTTCAATGCCGACTCGGTCGCGCCCTTCTTCACCAGCGGCGGAAAGAAGTTCTTGGGGAGCGATATCGGCACGACCTGGAATGCTACGACGGGCACGGGCCTCTACGGCAAGATGCCTTCCGTCGCAGGCTACGACAACACCCGGACCTTGAGCGGAATGCTGAGGGGGACGGACAACAGCGCGCGAACGAGCACGTTCAACGGCATTCCGGTGTGCGTGACCACCTCCACCCACGCGGGCGCGGTGGCAAGGAGCGAGCAGCAGTGCTTCATGTTCGGCTCCTACATCATGCGCATGGCCGTGGATCTGCCTGCGATGATCGTGACCGCGAACACGTTCCCGTCCAACAACGACACCCGCGTCGCGGATGCCATGAAGCTCGACGAGTTCCAGGGGAAGGCAGTAGCCAGCGACGGCATGCTCCACTGGACACAGGGCGCCTACCTCCTCCCCAGCGGCGCGAGCCACTCACTGTATGGCACGAACCTCAGCACACGCGCCTATGCGTGGACGATCATGTCCAGGCTTGCCGTCAGCAACCACGACCACGCCTACAACGTCCTCTTCTCCGACGGGTCCGTCAAGACCTTCTCGGACGGGGGCGGAAGCGTGCTGCGGCAGCTGTGCGACATGATCAACTTCTATGATACGGTATTGACGTGGCGGTCGATGACGTTCAACCCGATCACGCAGCTCAATTCCGTCTGGTCCAACTACTTCGACGGCCTCTACGCTCAGGATTGACATCCGCGCGGGGGGGGGGCCCCCCCCCCCGCCGCGGCCGGGGGGGCCCCCC
>JAZDKG010000099.1:0-5431 GCA_043803205.1 Planctomycetota bacterium | reverse complement strand
TCGGTGTTTCTCCGGCTCGACTTGAAGCGATTCGCAGGCGGATGAAGGAGGGCCAGCTCAATGTCCTGCGGGAGTTGCTGCCAGACCGGGTGATTCATGAGGCCTGTGCGCAAATGGGGCATGCGTATCGAGAGCGGCTTCTTCCCCCGATCGTGATGGTCTTTCACTACCTGTATGCCGCCCTCTGGCCGGAGGACAGCTTTCAGGCCGCGGCGGCGGCGGGCGGATTGGCCGTCGGGAGCGGCAGTCTCAGCAAGGCCCGGCAAAGGTTGCCGCGCGGGGTGATCGAACATCTGGGCCGGTACACGTCGGCCCTGGGGCAATCGCTTTCGGAGGGGCTCGCGCAGATGCACGGGTTTCGCCTGGTGAGCCTCGATGGCACCTGTGTATCCATGGAGGACGTGCCCGAACTCTGGAAAGAGTTTGGCACCGCCGATACGAGACACGGACCCGGCAAGTATCCGGAGGCGCGGCTGGTAGTGGCGTCGCTCGTGAAGACCGGTGTGGTCTTGGACCATCGGTTGGGATCTTACCGGACCTCCGAGCACGCCCTCGGCCTGGATCTGCTCATCTCTCTGCGCCCCGGCGACCTGCTACTGGCCGATGCGCATTTCGCCGGCTCCAACCTATATTTCCGCTATCTTGAGCACGGGGTGCAGTTCATCACCCCCGTCCATCAGCGCCTGAAGGTCGAGCGGCTCCGCCGGACACGCCAAGATCCCGATGGCAGCTTCGTGGCGGAGGTGCCCATCTGGCCCAGTCACCGCAAGAAGTATCCCTTTCTCCCGCGCACGATGCTCCTGCGCTTTGTGCCGGTGCGTCTGCGAAGCCGAGTGGGCCGGCCGCTGAGCTACCTGGTCACGTCCTTGCTGGACGCCGAGCGCTACGGTGGCGAGGTGATCCGCGACCTGTACCGCATGCGCTGGCCCATCGAACCGGAGTTCAACGAACTGAAGCATCCCTTGAGTGCCGACGTGCTGCGTTCCAAGACGGTCGATAGTATCTATAAGGAAGTGACGGCCAAGGTGATGGCGATGAACCTTCTGAGGTGCCTCATGCTGCAGGCGGCTCAACGGTACGGCAGAGAACCCGACCGTCTGAGCTTCGCGCACACGCGTCGCTCCGCCGTCGCCTACAGCCTGCGCATGAGCGCTGCGCCCATCAGCCGCCTGCTCGATCTTTACGATGAGCTGCTGGCCGAGATCGCCCGCGTCTGGGTGGTTCGGCGACCCGGACGCATCGAACCTCGTGCCCTTCGACGCGAAACCAAACATTATGATCGCTTGAAGACAACGCGGCGCGAATGGAGGCTAAGACATGGCTTGGTCGCTTAAGGAAGCGCCATTAGGGACATCATATTTAACTCGCCCCCCAGCACGCCCCCAATCACCCACCGTCCCGCTGCAGAAGTCGAAGGCGCAAATTCGACTCTTTCGACGCCCACTCCGCCCTCATCCTTCCTCTATCACTGTATCACGTTACCACTCTATCACTCTGTCCCAACTGTCCCCTCCGCGTCCTGAGCGCCTCTGCGCTCTCAGCGGTAGACTCTTTCTCTCCCCTTGGCCGCTTTGCGCCAAATTCCTCTCTTCTCTGCGCCTCTGCGTTCTCTGCGCGAGATCCCTTCTTTTCGCTTGGCGTCTTTGCGCCTTTGTCCCGCGGCAGCGGGATCCCGGTCCATGCGGGACGTGAGGGCCTCTCCTTCCTCCCCGCTAGGGCCGAGTCGCCCGCCACCCACGCCCCAGGCGCCCATTCTTGCCATCCGGAGACTGCCCCCTGAAAGCTTACTGCTGTCCACTGAAACCTGACAACTCTCCGCCCTCCCTCTTCTTCCCTATATCACTCTATCACGTACCACTCTTCCGCGCCCCTCGCGCGCTTCCCTCTTGACGTCGGGCCTCCTCATTCGGCCGCGTAGATGAGATAAACGCCCCCTAAAAGCACCAGCGCTCCGCACACCTTCCTGAGCACCACGGCTCCCCGCGAGCGCTCGTTCCAGTTGAGCCAGTGCTGGACGAGTCCCGTAGACGTCCCGGCGAGAACGATCACGGAGCAGTGTCCCACGCCGTAGGCGGCAAGAAGCGCTAGCCCATACGGCATGCTCGTGGACGCAAGTCGGAACGCAATGCCCAGCATCGGGGCCATGTAGGCGAACGTGCAGGGGCCCAGCGCGACGCCGAAGACAAGCCCCAGAAGAAAAGCCGCAAGCGCCCCCTTCCGCTTCATCCCGACCTTTCCCGGTCCCGACCAGGGCATGGGGATCACGTCCAGGAGGTGCAGCCCCACAACGAAGAAGATCCCGGCGACCGCATAGTTCCCCCACTTCCCCACGTCGCCCATCATTCTGCCGGCGGCGGCGGTCACCGCCCCGATCAGAGCGACCGTGACAAGGATCCCGCCCGCGAAGAGAAGGGAAATGACGAACGCGCGCCGCGTCGAGATCCTCCCCTGCTCGTCGATGAACCCCACGATGAGCGGGATGCTCGCTAGGTGACACGGGCTCAAGACGATGCTCAGGATTCCCCACAGGAAGGAAGCCCAGAGCGCCACGCCCGGAGCGCCTTCGACCGCCTTCGTCAGTGTCGTGAAAAGCTGCTCCATCTTCCACCTTCCTCGCGCTGTCAAGAAGGCGCCATCGTCGCTAAGGGGCTCTAACATAACCAGGCGCGAGTCGCGTTGCGAGCACGACGGCGATTGATGCAAGGCGCGACGAGGAGGCATATCAAGAGATAGATATACCGACGAGGAGCAACGCAGCAGCAGTCGCCGTCCCGCCGCAACCCGAAGGGACGCGAGAAACTTCGCGGGCTCATGTCGTTCCCCACGGTCAAAGCGTCGCGGCCGTGTCCGGTTATGTTAGAGCCCCTAAGACGGTAAGCCCAGTTCCTTCATCTTCTTGAGAATATCCTCGCGGGACATGAAGCCCTCGTGTCGGTAGAGCTCGCGCCCATCGGCGTCGAAGAAGATCTGTGTGGGGATGAGTTGGACGCGGAACCTGCGGGCGATATCCGCGTATTCCCCCGTGTCTAAGATGAGCACGTGGACGCGCCCTTGAAACTCCTGAGCAAGTCCGTCCAAAATGGGCTTCATCATCTTGCATGGGATACAGGTGCCGCGGCCGAAGTCCGCTAAAACCGGAAGGCCGCTCCCAAGCGCCCGATCAAGCGGGTTCTCCCTAGCTTTCGCTTCCTCTTGGCGAACCCACTCCTCGTTGCGCGTGATGGCGGCCGATCGCGCAAGGGCCGTGACGTAATCCTCGACGGCGCGATATTCCTTCTCGCGTCGCGCGGGCGCCCGGAGCATCTCGCGCATCTCGTCGAAGGAACGCCCGCCCGGGATCTCCTGGCGGTGGTCATCGTAGAAGCGCCTGAGGTCCTCCTCGGTGACCGAGACCTTGTCTATCACACGGGCTCTGAGGAACGAGGTGATGAGGGCGTCCTCTTTCTCCTCCAAGGTCGGCGAACCCCCGGCCGGGTCGGCGGGCGACGCACCCCCCCTAGCGACGTCTTCCCGCTTCGCCTCCTGGAGAAGAAGAGCGCGCTTGATCAGCTCCTCAAGGAAGAGGTGCTTCGAGCGAGCGAACTCGCGGCGATATTCCTCGGGAAGGGCCAAGAGCTTGCCATCGAGTCGGCCCAGAGTGATCTCTTCGCCGTTCACCGCGGCCAGCACCGTTTCAGGAGAAGAAGCAGGGGCGGAGGTGGAAAGGGCTTGCTGTTGAGCGGCGGGCGCGAGAGTCTCGGCAGGACGCCTGCTCTTCACGGAGAAGACCACCGCTACAGCCGCGAGCAAGACGACGACGATCACGAGCTTGGGCCACAAGCGTCGCGGGCTCGCCGAGGGCGTCGCCTCATCGGCCGGCATCTGCGAAGGCTTCTCCGGGAGGTCCGGGGGGAGTTGTTCGTTCGTCATGGATCGCGTTCTCCTTCCCAACTGGTTTCACTCGTTCCGGGCGGGAATGATGCGATTCCCACGGGCTCTATGCGCGGGACTTCCCCGCAAGGACCCTGGCGGCGTGTTGCGCGACCTTCCTCACGGACTCCCGCCTCATGGGCGATCTCCCCTTCTCAAGTCCCACGTCGCTCAGCGTGAAGTGCCGGAAGCGCTTGAAACCCGCGCGTTCCAGGCACTCCTTCGCGCACCCGATGGGGCACCCGTCGATGGCGAGGATCCGCGGCGCCGCCTCGGTCGTCTTCATGATCCCCGGGACGCGTCCGCCGATCCCGGCTAAGCAGTACATCTTCGCCTCGCCCTCCCGCGAGAGCCTTCGAGCCGCCTGGTCCGCGATGGCGCCGACGTCCGAGGCGCCCGAACACGAGAACACGAGCGAGGGGACCCCCGCGCAGGCGCAAACGTCCTTCTTCTTCACGCGTTCCTTCTCCTTCCCTACTTGAGCAGCTTCTTGATCTCATCGATCGACGGCGCCTTGCCGACGATCTTGACGACGCCGTCTACGGCGAACGCCGGCGTCATCATGACTCCGAACTTCATGATATCCTTGATGTTCGTGACCTTCTCAATGGCATACGCGATTCCAAGCTCTTTGGCCGCCGCCTCCGCGTTCTCCGCGAGCTTCCTGCACTTGGGACACCCGGCCCCCAGGATCTGCAGCTTCTTCATGACATTCCCCTTGTCCTTGCTTTACGTTCCGGCGCAACAGGCGTCACGACTTCCCTATTCGCTCACACCCAATCCTCTGCAAATCTCCACAAGAGGATCCTTGAGATGGGCGAAGTCCCCATGGAAGACGCCGCTGCACTGCGACGGCGCGGCGCCGCCCTGCCAAACCTTGACCGCGAACGCTAGGCACGTGGCTTCCCCGCACGCGCGGCAGTTCGTTCGCGGCAATCGCTTGAAAATCTCGAGCGCCGGCGGTCGCTCCCGCATCTCGTAGCACGGCTCGATCTCCCCTCGACGTGCCCAGACCTCGTTGACCTTCCGCCGGATGCCCTCCAGCGTCCGCCAACCATCCACGAGCTCATCGGCCTTTGCCACGGTGATGCGACGCGGATACAGGCTCACCATCCGGTACCCGTCCATGTACGTGAACGTCGCAGCGCCGCGGTTGTAGGAGCCCTGCTTCATCTCCCTGTTGAGATACGGAAAAACCCCCGTGAGGTCGCCGGAGATATGCCCGATCAGCCGGATTCTCGTCGTATCCGCAACGCAGGGAGCCAGCACCATGATGGCGGCCTCGCCAAAGATGTCGTCCGCAAAGGCGGGCGGGGCTTCCGAAGGCACGGCGCTCCCCGCAGGCCGATACTCTACCCAGCCCGACGAAACGAACTCACCCGCGCCTCCGCTCACCAGCGCCCCTTGTGTCTCCCGCGTCACCACAAGCCCGGCCGTCCCGACCCTCGCATACCCCGGTCCCGCCGATACGACCTCGCAAGGGAGTCCCATCCGATCCAGCCGCGCCTTGGCTCGCTCGAAC
>JAZDKG010000098.1:0-2094 GCA_043803205.1 Planctomycetota bacterium | reverse complement strand
ACGCGCCGCCTCCGTCCGCCGGGCCGGGCCCCCGACCGATGAGGAGACGTGCAGCATGTGCGGCGAGTACTGCGTCTTCAAGATCCACCGGTAAAGGATTCCGTCCGTGCACGTCCTTGACGTGCCTCTGACCTTCCTGCGCGATCTGGGCGGCGACTCGCTTTTGGTCGGCTTCTCCTGTCCGCCCGTCGCTAAGGATGCCCTGCCCGGGCAGTTCATCCAGTTGCGTTTCCGGTCCTCGCGGTCGCTCCTCCTCCCCCGTGCCTTCAGCGTCCTGGCCGCGCGCGACTACTGCTCCCGCTCCGCCGAAGCCGATCTCGAGATCCTTGTCCAAGTCGTGGGCGAAGGGACGCGGCTCCTCGCCCGCAGCCGCCCGGGCGACCGCTTTCAGATCGCCGGGCCGACCGGCAACGCCTTCGAGGTCCCGGAGAAGACGAAACGCCTGATCGCCGTCGCGGGCGGCGTCGGCGTCGCGCCTCTCTACTTCCTAGCTGCACACCTCGCGCGCACCCGCAAGGACGTCGCCGTCCTCTTTCTCTATGGCGGCGCCTCTGCCGAGAAGCTCCCCGCCCGCGACCTGGTGGCCGCGCTGCCAGTCGAATCCCTTTGCTGCACAGAGGACGGCTCGCTCGGTCGGCCCGGGCTCGTGACGGAAGCGCTCGTCGATGTCCTCCGGAGCGTCGTCCGTTCGGAGACCCTAGTTTGCGCCTGCGGCCCCTCCGGGATGCTGCGGGCCGTGCAGGAGATCGTCCGCAAGGGCCGGGTCCGCTGTCTCTTGTCCCTCGAGAACTACATGGCATGTGGGATGGGAGTCTGCCAGGGCTGCGTGGTGAACGTCGGCGCCTCCGACGATCCGGTCTACGAGCGCGTTTGCCGCGACGGCCCGGTCTTCGACGCCCGGGGCGTCCATGTGGTCGAGCTCCCCGGACGTAATCCGTCGCGTCCGAACACTTCCCGTGAAACGAAGTGAGGAAGGCTCACCGCCTTCCTCGCTCCTGGGGCTCGTCGTTCCAGAGCGTGTCCCTATCCCGCCGGCGCCATCGCGTTCACGCTGCGCGCGAGCCGCGACTTGTAGCGCGCCGCCGTCCCCTTCTTGATGAGTCCCTTTGCCGCCGCCTGGTCGATTGCCTTCGCGGTCTCGCTCAGGGTCTTGCGAGCGTCGTCCCGGCTCCCGCCCGCGACCACCGTCCGCAGCTTTTTCACCTGACTGCGAAGGGCACTCGTCTGGGCGCGGTTTCTTGCCCGCCTCGCCATGTTCTGTCGCACCCTCTTCTCGGCCGATCTCGTATGGGCCATCCGTCTCTCCTGCCGTCAAACCTGGGGGGAGTCCTTTATCTGATTGTAAAGCGTCTCCACGCGCGACGCAACATCCCGGTATCCGATGTCCACTTCGTAGACCGTCTGGTAGCGCGCGAGCGCCTCGGCAAGCGACCCCGCCGCCTCCAGCGCCCTCGCCAACTCGTACGTCGCCTCCTTCTTGAGGTCGTTCATCACCTCGGTCTCGTTCACCACCGTCTCGAACTGCCGCGCCGCGAGCTGGTGCATCCCCTTCGCCGAGAACGCCTGTCCCAGGCGCAGAAGCACCCGGAGCCGCCGGCGCGGATCGTTCACGCACTTCTGAAACGTCGCGACCGCGTCGTCGATCCGTTCGGCCCGCAGGTACAGCTCTCCGAGCCGCAACCGCGTCTCGCCGCTCAGCGGGCTCGCCCGCAGGGCCCTCTCCACCTCCTCGATCTCGAAATCCAGCGCCTCCCGGTCCAGCGTCGCGATCTCCGCCTTCAGCTTCTCGTCGTCCGGGCTGGCCGCGAGCTTCTGTCGGATCTCCTCGAGCTGCGCCTGTCGGCGCACTACCGCCAGTTCACCCAGCGCCGCCAGGATCTGTGCGTTTTGCGGGGCGACTGCCAGTCCCCGCCGGAGCGCCTCCTTCGCCTTCTCCCACGCCCTTTTCCGCCGGTGGAGCTCCGCAAGCTTGAGATAGTTGAGTAGCTTGTCCGGGCTCGTCAGGATGTTCGCCTCGACGTCCTTAATTGCTCTGTCCGCATCCTCTTCCGTCACGACGGAGCGCTTCTCGTCGTGCAGCCGCTTCTGTTCCTC
>JAZDKG010000097.1:0-2916 GCA_043803205.1 Planctomycetota bacterium | reverse complement strand
CAGCGTCCGTTCCGGGAGGCGGGATTGGCGGAGAACATGGTCGCGTGCGGCATGGGGCAGCTCGGGCACGGGATCGGGCTCACGCTGCACGAGCTGCCGGACATGCGATCGGATTCCGAGGAGGAGCTCGAGGCGGGGATGGTGTTCGCGGTGGAGCCCGCCGTCCAGGACCGGGACTCATGGATGTCCTCGACCTATTTTTTCATCGTGGAGGACAACGTTCTTGTGACGGAGGAGGGGTGCGAGGTTCTGACGCCCTTGCCGAGGGAACTCCGGATCGCGTAGGGGGCGCGCGGTGCTCTTCGGGAAGGACATCAAGGGTCTGGGGTCGTGTTCCTAGCGAGCGAGGCTTCCTCGTGGGTCACGGGGCACAACCTTGTCGTGGATGGGGGATACACCGCGTGGTAGACTTCAGCGCGGACTCTACGCTCAAAGCGATCTCTCGAAGGAGGCGTCATGTCACTCAAGAACTTTCCGTCCGACCTGGGCGACCCGCAGCGTTTCGAGGTTCTCGTGATCGGAGGGGGGTTGGCGGGGGTGTGCGCGGCATTGGCGGCGGCCCGGCTCGGGCGGAAAGTCGCGCTCGTGCAGGACCGTCCGGTGCTCGGGGGGAACGCGTCGAGCGAGCACAAGGTCAACATCTCGGGAGCGGACGTCTCCGGGCAGTCGCTCACGCGGTTCTCGCGCGAGACGGGGATCATCGACGAGCTAGCGCTCGAGGTCTTCCATCGCGCGCCCAGCAACGCGACGGCGCGCTACGTGCAGGACTGGGTCCTCTACGAAGCGGTGACGCGCGAGCGGAACGCGACGCTCTTCTTGAACGCGAAGGCGCTTGAGGCGGTGCTCGGCGGCGACGGATCGATCCGGGGGGTAACGGTGCTTCAGACCTCGACGGAGAAGTCTTTCGCGCTTTCGGGGAAGATCGTCATCGACTGTTCGGGGGACGGGTTGGTCGCGGCCGACGCGGGGGCGGAGTTCCGCATGGGGCGGGAGGCGCGCTCGGAGTTCCACGAGTCGATGGCGATTCGGAAGGCGGACCGGCACACGATGGGGAGCTCACTCGAGTTCATCTGCCGGGACATGGGGCGGCCGGTGCCCTTCACGCCGCCGTCGTTCGCGAGATACTTCGAGAGCGAGAAAGACCTGCCTTTCCGCTCGCCGACGCTCGAGTTTCCCGACTCGAAGTTCGAGGGGTGTGGATGGTGGTGGCTGGAGTGGGGAGGGGAGCTCGACACGATCGCGGACGACGAGAAGATCCGGGACGAGCTCATCGCGGTGCTGTTCGGGCTGTGGGACTTGCTCAAGAACCGGAGTTCGCGTGAGCTCGAGAACTACGCGCTGGAGTGGATCTGCGCGATTCCCGGGAAGCGCGAATCCCGGCGGTTCATGGGGGACTATATCCTCAACGAGAACGACGTGCGGGCGAACCTTCGATTCGCGGACGCGGTCGGGTATGCCGGATGGCCGATCGACGTCCACCCGCCGAAGGGGATCTACGAGCCCGGCCCGCCCACCGTCAAGGCCGATCCCGTCCTGCGCACGGACTACGTCACGATCCCGTTTCGCTCGCTCTACTCCCGGAACGTGCCCAACCTGCTCTTCGCGGGGAGGAACATCTCCGTGACGCACGTCGCGCTCGGGACGACGCGGGTCATGGGCACGTGCTCGATCCTGGGCGAAGCGGCGGGGCTAGCGGCGCACCTGTGCCTTGCGCACAAGGTGAGGCCGCGCGAGCTCGCGCGCCGTCACATGGGCGAGTTGCAGCAGTTGCTGCTCAGGAACGGGTGCCACATCCCGGACCTGCGCAACGAGGATCCGGAGGACTTGGCGCGGTCGGCGGGCGTCTCGGCGTCGTCGGAGGCGGCGCTGCGGCTCGAAGGCCGCCGCTTCTCTAGCGGCGGAGCGGTGAGCGCGCCCTGCGCGCAACTCATTCCCGTTACGACGGGGCGGATCGATTCCCTCGAACTTCTCTTGGCGAACGGGACCCGTCGCAAGGCGCCGGTGCGGTTGAGCGTTTATGCGGCGGCTCACGTGAACGACATGCCCGGGGGGAAGCCCATCATGCGGCTGGTGGGAATCGCTCCCGCCCGCAACACAGCCTGGGTGCGCTTCGAGCCCAAGGAGGAGCTTGAGCCGGGGCGGCTCTACTGGTTCGTTCTCGAGCACGCCCGGGGCGTGTCGTGGGTCTCTGTCGAGCGCGCCCCCACCGGCACGAACCGGGCGGCGTACAGCCGGAAGGAACGCCGGTGGCGGTCGAGCCGGGGGGCGTTCTGCATGCGCACCCGTCCTCTTATGAAGCCGTATGCGCCGGCCAACGTGGTGTCGGGGGTCGGGCGTCCCGAGGCATGGACGAACATCTGGATCTCGGATCCCCGAGAGAAGCTCCCACAGTCCATCGAGCTCGCTTTCCCGCGGGCGAGGCGTCTAGCCACCGTGATCGTGTCGTTCGACGACGACCTCGACCGGAACATCTACCAGCCTCGCACGTGGGGCGGGACTTTGGGGGAGATGATCATCCCCACGCTCGTCAAGGACTTCTCCGTGTCGCTTGAGACCGGCGGCCGATGGAAGGAGGTCGCGCGCGTCACCGGCAACCACCAGCGCAGGAACGTGGTGCGCTTCAAGCGCGCGCTCGCGTCGGCGCTGCGGATCACGGTGAGCGCGACCTGGGGCGACCCGTCCGCGCGCATTTATGAAGTCCGGGCGTATGACGGGTGACCCGACATCGTGCTGAGGGAGGGCTAGGGCTCCTCGGCCCCGCTTGCGGAGAGGCCTTCGACGAGGAGGTGGGGGAGGCGGCGTTCCTCATCGCGGTCGGAGCTGAGCTCGACGGCTCCGGAGAGGAGCTCGTAGACGTTTCCGGCGACCATGGTGTTTTTCACGCGTCCGACGACTTCGCCGCCGCGCACGCGGTAG
>JAZDKG010000096.1:0-11060 GCA_043803205.1 Planctomycetota bacterium | reverse complement strand
CGAGCCTTCTCCGTAGAACATGTGCTCGATCCGGAAGAGGCCGATCCCCTGGGCGCCGAACGAGACCGCCTTGGCTGCGTCGGCCGGGGTGTCCGCGTTCGCGCGCACGCCCATCGTGCGCACCGTGTCCACCCACTTCATTAACTGGACGTAGTCCCGGTTGTGCTCGAGGTTCGGCATCACGAGGGGGAGCTTGCCCGCGTAGACCACGCCTGCTGTCCCGTCCAAGGTGATCCAGTCCCCCTCTCGGAGCAGCTCGTCCCCCATGCGCAGCGTCTTCGCCCCCATGTCGATCTGGGCATCGGGGCACCCCACGATGCAGCACTTACCCCATCCACGCGCGACGAGCGCCGCATGGCTCGTCATCCCGCCCTTGGAGGTGAGGATCGCCTGCGCGGCGTGCATGCCGTGGACGTCCTCGGGGCTCGTCTCGTTGCGCACGAGGATCACCTTCTCGCCGAGTTCCTTCCCGCGCCGCGCGGCTTCGTCCGCCGTGAAGACCACCATCCCATGGGCGCCCCCAGGGCCCGCCGGCAGCCCCTTCCCGAGTCGTTTCGCGTCGCGCTCCGCGGCGCTATCCACCGTCGGGAGGAGCACCTGCAGGAGGTTGTCGGGCTTCACCCGAGCTACGGCCTGCGCCTTGGAGATGAGCTTCTCCCGGCCCATCTCGGTCGCGATCCTCACCGCCGCCACCCCACTGCGCTTCCCGACGCGGCACTGGAGCATGAAGAGCCGTCCGTCCTCGATCGTGAACTCGATGTCCAACATGTCCTTGTAGTGTTTCTCGAGGCCCTTCTGAATCCGGTTAAGCTCCCGATACGCCCTGGGCATGCTGGTCTCGAGGCTGGGCAGGTTGGCGTTGTGGTCGGTCTTTCCCGCCTCGTTCACCGGCAGAGGCGTGCGGATTCCCGCGACCACGTCCTCCCCCTGGGCGTTGGGCAGCCACTCTCCGTAGAAGATCTTGCGGCCGGTGGCGGGATCGCGCGTGAAGCCCACCCCCGTTGCGGATGTAGCGCCCATGTTGCCGAACACCATGGTCTGGACGTTGACCGCGGTCCCCCAGTCGTCGGGGATTTTTTCGATCCGGCGGTATGCGAGCGCCCGCTTTCCGTTCCACGACTGGAACACCGCCCCGATCGCGCCCCAGAGCTGTAGGCCGGGCTCCTCGGGGAACGGTTTTCCGAGGACCTCCCGGATTCGCGCCTTGAACTGCTCGCACAGGGTCTTGAGATCCTGCGCCGTCAAGGCCGTGTCCTCTTTGACCCCCTTTTTGTCCTTCATGGCCTGCATCAGGTGTTCGAGCTGCAGGCGGACCCCTCGACCCTCTGCCGGCTCGATCCCGGCCGCCTTCTCCATGACGACGTCCGAGTACATCATCATCAGCCGGCGGTATGCGTCGTAGACGAAGCGCTCGTTCCCTGCCCTGGCTATGAGGCCCGGGATCGTGCTCGGAGCCAAACCCACGTTGAGGATCGACTCCATCATCCCGGGCATGGAGGCCCTAGCGCCTGAGCGCACGGAGAAGAGGAGCGGGTTCTCCGGGTCGCCGAAGGCGCGTCCCATGATCTTCTCCACTCTCGCAACGTTTCGGGCCACCTGTTGATCCAGTCCGGCCGGGTACTTGCCCTTGTTCCTGTAGTAGAGGGTGCAGACCCCCGTGGTGATGGTGAAGCCCGGGGGCACGGGGAGCCCCAAGCCCGCCATTTCGGCGAGGTTGGCGCCCTTGCCCCCCAAGAGGTTCTTCATCTTGGCGTCGCCTTCGGCCTTACCGGCGCCGAAGAAGTAGACATATTTGGTTTCTCGTCGCTTGCTCATCTTTGCCTCCATGATAGCTTGGGACTTCCGGCGTCCGTGGGTCGAGTGGCCGTCGCCGGTTGGAAAGGGCATCATTCTACGGCCGCCTGGAAGCGTGTCAACCTTCTACCGCCAAAAACCGATATCAAGGATCGGTGGAGACTTGCGGCGGACGCAAGGGTCTTGACCCGCGCGCGCGGGTCCTCCTATAATGGGATGTCCGCCCGAGGCGAGAGGGCGGCGTGCCGACGCGGTTGCCGCACGACGGCCGCCGAAGAGGGACCGCGAACCATGCGGCCGGGCCGCGCCGGGGAAGGCGCCCCATGGAAACGACTTTTCCGCGTGTTTTTTCCCTTGTTCCACCCCTTGATTGTGCGGGGGGCCGGGTAAGAATATCCAGGGGACGTCGGAGGCGCTGATCGATGCCTGACGCTTTGGGCAAGTCCATCGGTGACATCCTCGTCGAGCAGGGGGTCATCACCAAGGCGCAACTGGAAGAAGCACAGGCGAACCAGCAGTCAGAGGGAGGTCGCCTGGAAGAGGCGCTCCTGCGGACCGGGATCGTGACGTCGTCCGAGGTGACGCGCGCCTGGGCGAGGCACTACCGACGCGACGTCGTGGACCTCTCACAGGTCCAGATCGCTCCCGCGCTTCTCGAGCTCATTCCTCAGGCGATCGCGAAGCGTCAGAACATCGTTCCCATCGCGCGCGAGGACGGGCGCATCCTCGTCGCAAGCGCGGAGCCTTTGGACTTCAACACCCTGGACAACCTGAGGTTCCTCTTGGGGGCGGACATCGATTACGTCTTCGCGGACCGCGAGAGTCTGCAGGAGGCCGTCAACCGCTGCTACGGCAACGTCGAGGAATCGGTGGATACCCTTCTCTCCGAGTTCACCGACAGCGACATCACGCGCGTGGACAAGACCTCGGGCGTGTTTACGAGTCAGACGACCGAGGAAGGGGACGACGCACCGATCGTGCGCCTCGTCCACATGGTGATCACGGACGCCATCGCGCAGCGTGCCAGCGACATCCACATCGAGCCCCTCGAGAACCGGCTTCGCGTCCGGTACCGAATCGACGGGGTCTGTCACGAGGTCCAGAACCCGCCGAAGCGTCTTCAGGGAGCGATCCTGAGCCGCGTGAAGATCATGGCGAGCATGAACATCGCCGAGAAGCGTCTCCCGCAGGACGGTCGTATCCAGATGCGCGTCGCGGGCCGGGACATCGACTTTCGCGTGAGCGCGCTGCCGTCCTCCCACGGCGAGAGCATCGTGATGCGTATCCTGGACCGCGAATCGGTGCTGATGAACATCGAACAGCTCGGCTTCGACCCCTCGGACCACGAGCGTTTCCGCCGCATCATCCGCCGTCCCAACGGCATCTTTCTCGTCACAGGTCCGACCGGAAGCGGAAAGACCACAACCCTGTATGGGGCGCTCAACGAGCTCAACCGGCCCGACACGAAGATCATCACGGCGGAAGACCCGGTCGAATACACTCTCACCGGCATCAACCAAGTCGAGGTGAAGACCCAGATCGGGATGACCTTCTCGCGGATTCTGCGAAGCGTCCTGCGGCAAGCGCCGAACGTCATCCTTGTCGGCGAGATCCGAGACCGGGAGACCGCCGAGATCGCCATCCAGGCGGCCCTCACCGGGCACCTTGTCTTTTCCACGCTGCACACGAACGACGCCCCGAGCGCCATCACCCGCCTCATCGATATAGGCGTCAAGCCCTTCCTCTGCGCCAGCGCGGTCATGGCCGTCATGGCCCAGCGCCTGATCCGCAAGACCTGCCGTGAGTGCAGGGAGCCGTATGATCCCGGACGGGCGACGCTGAAGGCCGCGGGCCTGACGGACGAGCAGATCGACTCCACCACGTTCTATCGCGGCGTCGGCTGTCGCGCGTGCAGCAACACGGGCTTTCGCGGCCAGCTCGGCATCTTCGAGCTCATGGAGATGAACAGCACCCTGCGCGAGCTTGCTTTCAACTGCGCCCCCCGCTCCGAGCTCACCGCGGCGGCCCAGCAGGGGGGCATGGTCACCCTGCGTCGCGACGGCCTGCGCAAGGTGCTCGCCGGGATCAGCACCGTGGAGGAAATCCTGAGAATCACAACGAGGGGAGACGAGGAATCGTAGGTGCGGGGGGACGCGGGCGAACGTCCCCATGAGTTCGTGTTGAGGTGCAGGCGTCATGTTGATGATCGATAAGCTCTTGCAGCACGTGGTGGCGACGGGCTCCAGCGATCTCCACGTCACCGTCGGACGGCCCCCGACGGTCCGTCTCCATGGACGACTTCGGAGCCTGAACACCAAGGTGCTGGAACCCGAGGACACCGTCAGCCTCATGAAGAGCATCACCCCCGAGCGCAACCAGCAGGAGCTCCAGGAGGTTGGGGGGAGCGACTTCGGCTTCGCGTTCGGGACGGCCGGCCGCTTCCGCGTGAGCGTCTTCAAGCAGAAGGGGAACGTCGCCATCGTCCTGCGTCTCATCCCCACCCGGATTCTCACGTTCGAGCAGATCGGGCTTCCGCCGATCGTCAAGAAGCTCATCTTTCAGCCGCGCGGGCTTTTCCTCGTGACCGGTCCTACGGGAAGCGGGAAGACCACTACGCTGGCGACCATGATCGACTACGTCAACAGCCGGGTCGACCGGCACATCGTCACCATCGAGGACCCGATCGAGTACTACCACAACCACAAGAGGTGCCTCATCAACCAGCGCGAGCTCGGGTCGGACGTGCCGACGTTTTCCGAGGGTCTGCGTCGGGTGCTGCGGATGGACCCCGACGTGATCCTGGTGGGGGAGATGCGAGACCTGGACACGATCTCGGCCGCGATCACGGCCGCGGAGACGGGGCACCTGGTTTTCGCCACGTTGCACACCACGGGGGCGGCCGAGACCGTGAACCGCATCATCGACGCCTTCCCCATCGACCAGCAGGAGCAGATCCGCGTCCAGCTCTCCGTGTCCCTCATCGCGATCATCAGCCAGCAGCTCCTGAGCCGCGCAAATGGAAAGGGGATGGTTGCCGCTTACGAGCTCCTCGTCCTCACCCATGCCATCCGCAACCTCATCCGGGAGAACAAGACCTACAACATCGACTCCGCCATCCAAACCGGGAAGAAGTACGGCATGATCCTCCTCGACGAGCATCTCTTTCAGCTCTACCAGAGGGGGATCGTCAGCGCCGAGGAGGCACTGTTCAAGGCTAAGAAATACAAAGACCTCCAGGAGAAGATCGACTCGGTCGCCAAGGTGAAGACGGGCGAGAGCGATATCGATATGCCTCTGCAGGAAGGAAAAGAGGAAGCGGAGCCCGGCGAGGAGCAGGCGGCCTGACGGCGCGATCGCGACCGTAAGCGAAAGGTCCCGACATCATGGCACTCGGCGGAACGAAGAGACTGCTCGGCGAGATCCTGAAGAGCCTGGGCTATATTACCGACGCCCAGCTCATCCAGGGCCTCACGATCCAGAAAGAGCGGGGCGGCGCTATCGGCACGATTCTCATAAACGAGGGCGTGATCGACGAGGAACAACTCAACCGGGCGCTGGGCATGCAGTTCGGCATGGAGGTCGTGGACCTCGACAACATGGATATCGCCGGCAACGTGATCGAGCTCGTGCCGCCCTCCGTCGCCGAGGCCTACAAGATCGTCCCCGTCGAGCTCGCGCCGGACGGGACGATCACGGTCGCGATGGCCAACCCCACCAACATCCACGCGCTCGACGACCTTCGCTTCCACCTCGGCGCTCCCGTCAAGGGAGCCATCTCCAATCCCGAGGCCGTCGACCGGGCCTTCACCCGATACTACTCCGAGATCAACGAGACCGTTGAGGGGATCTTGGCGGAGCTCGAGAAGGAGCTCCCCGCCGAGGCGTTCCAGGCCGCGGAGGCCACCGAGACCATCGATCTCGAATCGATCGAGGAGATGTCCGAGAGCGCCCCCGTGCGCCGGTTGCTCGGCCTCGTGCTTCTGCAGGCCGTCCGCGACCGCGCGAGCGACATCCATTTCGAGCCCTTCGAGGACGAGTTCAAGATCCGGTATCGCATCGACGGTCTTCTCTACGAGATGGTTCCCCCGCCCAAGCACCTTGCGATGGCGATCATCAGTCGTATCAAGGTGATGTCGAACCTCGACATCGCCGAGCGCCGTCTGCCCCAGGACGGTCGGATCGAGCTCAACATCGCGGGGAATCCCGTGGAGCTGCGCGTGGCGATCCTGCCCACGATGTACGGCGAGAGCTGCGTCATGCGAGTGCTCGACCGGTCGGTGGTCTCCCTCGACCTTGAACGCCTGGGCTTTCGGCCCGACGAGCTCGAGATCGTTCAGCGCCTCATCCGCAAGCCCAACGGCATCGTCCTTGTGACCGGTCCCACCGGCTGCGGCAAGACCACCACCCTTTACAGCGCTTTGAATGAGATCAACAGCGTCGAGGACAAGATCATCACGACCGAGGACCCCGTCGAGTATTCCATCGAGGGGGTCATCCAGTGCGGGATCCGCGAGGAGATCGGGCTCACGTTCGCCTCCTGTCTGCGGTCCATCCTGCGCCAAGACCCCGATGAGATCCTCGTCGGCGAGATCCGCGACCTGGAGACCGCCGAGATCGCCGTCCAGGCGAGCCTCACGGGGCACCTCGTCTTCTCCACCCTTCACACGAACGACGCCCCGTCCACGATCACCCGTTTGATCGAGATCGGCGTGGAGCCCTTCCTTCTTACCGCGACCGTCGAGGCCGTCATCGCCCAGCGGCTAGTCCGCCGGATTTGCACGAAGTGCCGCGTCGAATACGAACCCTCGGAGGTCGAGCTCGCGGAACTCGCCATCAGCCCCGCGGAGATCGAGGGGAAGAAGTTCTACCGGGGGAAGGGATGCTCGGCCTGCAACAACATCGGCTACAAGGGCCGCCTGGCCCTTTTCGAGATCATGGTCCTGAACGAGAAGATCCGGCAGCTCATCACGCAGCGCACGTCGACGGACGCGCTCCGCGAGGTCGCCATCCAGCAGGGGATGAAACCGCTGCGGGACTCGGGGCTCTTGGGCATCTTCGACGGCCTGACGACGATCGAGGAAGTGGTCCGCGAGACGGTTGTGGAGTTCGTCTGAGCGCTTTGTTGCCGTGACAGTTGAGGAGAGCGTTCATGAGCACCTACATGTTTCAGGCGCTGAACAACGCCGGCGAGGAGATCCGCGACGAGGTCGAGGCGGCCTCCTCCGAAGACGCGATCACCAAGATCCGGGAGATGGGCTTCTTCCCCACCCAGGTCAAGGAGAAGGGCGCCAAGAAGAAGCTCTCCTTCGGCGGCGCGGTCGGGAAGAAGGCGCGTTCGCGCGGCATGTCGATCGGGCGGGTCTCCAAGAAGCAGCTGACCACGTTCACCCGACAGCTCTCCACGCTGCAGGACGCGGGGCTGCCGGTCGTGCGCTCCATCAAGATTCTGGAGAGTCAGCTCAAGTCTGGGACGCTGAAGAACGCCCTGCTCGGCGTGGCCGAGGACGTGGAGGGCGGGGCCACCCTGTCCGAGGCCATGGCCGGCCACCCGCGCGTCTTCGACCGCCTCTACTGCAACATGGTGCGCGCCGGGGAGGCGGGCGGTGTGCTCGACACCATCCTCCAGCGTCTGGCTGAGTTCCTCGAGAAGAGCCAGAAACTGAAAAAGAAGATCATCAGCGCGATGGTTTACCCCGCCGTCGTCAGCACGTTCGCCCTCGGCGTCGTCGCCTTCGTCATGGTGCGGATCGTGCCTCAGTTCGACAAGATGTTCGCCGAGCTCGACGTGGAACTCCCCCCGATCACTCGCCATCTCATCACCGTCTCCCAGTGGTCGGAGAAGAACTGGCCGATCGTTCTGGCGATTCCCTTCGCGTTGTTCGTCCTCATCAAGCTCGTCCGCCTCACGAGCGCCGGGCGGTACGTCGTGGATCGCATCAAGCTCATGCTCCCGGTGTTCGGCGTGATCATCAACAAGACCGCCATCTCGCGGTTCTGCCGGACCTTGGGGACCCTCATCACGTCCGGCGTGCCGATCCTCGAGGCGCTCAACATCGTCCGCGAGACCTCGGGCAACGAGGTCATCTCCCGGGCCATCGGACGCGTCCACGACTCGATCCGCGAGGGGGAGTCCATTGCGGAGCCGCTGCGCGAGAGCCGCGTCACGGACGCCATGGTCGTCAACATGATCGACGTCGGCGAAGAGACCGGAGACCTCGACAAGATGCTCATCCGCGTCGCCGACGTCTACGACGAGGATGTGGACAGCATGGTCGCGGCGCTGGTGAGCTTGCTTGAGCCCATGATGATCCTCTTCCTCGGCGGCGCGGTCGGGTTCATCGTCATCGCGCTTTTTAGTCCTCTTGTGGCCTTGATGAATCAGTTGGGCGGGAAATAATCCTGTGGTGTCCCCGGCGGCCGGTGGGGATGACTTTGACGGAAGCGGTCCACCGGCCAGGCCCCTGAACCCAAGCACTGCGGCGCCATTCGGAAGCCCTTCGCACGAAGAGCCCCGTCGGGCTTGAGTAGAGGGAGAAAGTGCAATGCGAACTCCCCTCCGCCGCAAGGCTTTCACGCTTATCGAGATGCTCGTCGTCATCATCGTCATCTCCATCCTTATGGGGATCCTGCTTCCCGTGATCCAGGGCGCCCGGGCGCGCGCCCGGATTCAGATGGCCCGGGTGCAGATCTCCGAGGTGGAGAAGGCCTTGGAGGCCTTCCGGGACGCGTTTGGGGCTTATCCCCCCGAATATGTGACGGTCATTCCTCAAGAGACCGACGGGGACAACTTCTGCGACTGGCCGCCTTCCTATCCGGACGGCCAAATTGGCTGGCGCGTCGTTACGGAGCGCCGGCTTCGCGCCGGCGCCGGCGCGGATGGACAATGTAACACGACGCAGGCCGGCGACGACGTCCAAAGCGTCGCCGTGGGTGCCTCCGCTCTCCCCGGCCAACTCCTCGTCGATGTCGGTTCAAATGGCGTCCTGGACACCGCTGCTACCACCGACGATGTTATCGAGGACTGGACCTTCTTCCTGTTCCTGGACACTACCACGACGCCTCCAACTCCACGCCCCGTGGACCTAAACGGCCGCGCCCACGGAAACGACGACGATAATGACGGCGTCGCCCTCGACTCCGCCGAGTGCCTTTACTACTTTCTCTGCATGCGCTTTCTCGCGACGCCGGGGACGGCCTACACGAACGCCGCCTTCATCGACACCACGAATTCCTACCTTACCGACCCGACCACCTTCGAGTTCCGCCCGGGCGGCTACCTCCCCGCTACGAACGCCGGTCCCTTCTACGCGGTCAAGCCCCAGGAGGTTCGCGATACCGACGGCGACGGGTACCTTGAGCTTTGCGATCAGTGGGGGAATCCCCTGCGGTACGTCTCCGGAGCGACGAGGATGATCCCCTACATCGTGGAAAGCGCCTCCGCGCCCAACGGTGTGGCGGATACTACAGCCGTCGGTGATGACCGTCAGCTCATCCCCGTCGGGAGCTCTGCCGTCCCGGGTGCTGTTGTCGTGCACCCGGGTCCCAACTGGTTCCGAGACACGCCTGATGCCAGCGTAGACCCCTCCGAAGCCGTAGTCCTCAAACGCTGGTCGGGCGGCAAGACCGCCCTCATCTACTCGACGGGCCCGAACGGGCTTGACAATATCGCCATGAGCGACGCCTCGGGCGGCGCTCGAAACGCCGATGACGACGGCGACGGGATCGTCGACAACGAGGACGACGTGAGCAACATGCAATGAACAGCAGGAGACTCGCGAGAAAAGGTGTCAGGAACCTTTTGCCTACAAGGCCCGGGGGGTGCTTCGCACAAAAGGTTCCTGACACCTTTTCTTTTCGAGGCGCCTTCACGCTCATGGAGATCATCGTCGTCATCGTCGTGATCTCGATCCTCGTCGGTCTCCTTGTCCCCGCGATCAACACCGCCGTCATGAGCTCCAAGATCTCGCACACCCGCGCGCAGGTCCGGGGCCTCAATGAAGCCTTGGCCGGGTTCGAGCAGACCTTCGGGGTCCGGGTGCCGGACCTCACGTCACTGGATACGTTTGCGATCATGGAGCCTTTTTCCGGTGGCAACGGCACAATCGACTCTTCGCTGGCGGGAGACGACACTTGGTACGACGGCAGTACCGGAGGCGCGCCACTCTCCCCGCCGGTACCGATCCCGCCCGCGATGGTTGTGATACTGCCCGGACCTGACGGGATACTCCAGTCGACCGAGACGGCGGACGACATCCTCGTCCATAACGCGCCCGCCGTGATCATCGAACCCGTTCTCGTCCCTGGTCCCCCGCCCGTGCCGGGCAACGGCAGCATCGACGTGCCCGCGCTTCTCGGAGACGACACCTGGTATGACGGGACGAGCGGGGCGGCGCCGGCATCACCGCCAGCAACGATTCCCCCAGGCATGATCCTTGTCCTCCCCGGTGCCGACGGGGTGCTGCAGACGCGTACGGGGGGCGATGACGAAATTGTCCACAACGCTTTCTATACGTACAGCTTCGACGGCGGAACCCGGTACTGGGCGGGCGTCGACCTCAACGGCGTGGGCCATGCCAATGGTCCCCTCGACGCCGCCGAGTGCCTGTTCTATTTTCTCTGCACGACTTGGCGCAAGGAGCCGCGTCCGCCGGTGGAGTTCACCGCCGAGCGCTTCGCCACCCTCTATGTGAACGATCCGCTGCCGTTTCTCGTTATCCCCGGACCGTGGATGAAACGGGTCGATTCGGATCCGCTCTTCAAGGTCGGCGGTCTCCAGGTCCGCGACACGGACAATGACGGGTACCTGGAGCTCTGCGACCTCTTCGGGAATCCCCTGCGCTACTTAGCGAACCCTCCGCCCATGATCGTGCAGGCCGCCGAACTGACCGGCAATGCCAGTTACGATCTGGTGGATACTGCGGCGGTCGGCGATGACATTCAGGTTGTGCCTTTCGGGGCCAGCGCGCCGGCCGGGGCGATCATCATCCACCCGGGTCCGAACTGGATTCTTGACACGGTTCCGGCTGCGGACCCCGATGGCGTGTATCGAGAGAGCCGCTCGACCGCGTGGTGCGGCACGCGCGCGGGGTTCATTTATTCGACCGGCCCCAACGGTCTGGATAACCTAGGCTTCGACGACTCGACGCTCGGCGTCTCGGGCCTCGATGACGACCATGACGGGACTCCGGACAATGAAGACGACATCAACAATATGTGACGCGGGCATCCGCTCGGAGGGACGCGCTTTGTCGGGTCGGGACTCCTCT
>JAZDKG010000095.1:0-5684 GCA_043803205.1 Planctomycetota bacterium | reverse complement strand
AGCGCGGGAGGGGGACAGCATCCTCATCGCGGGGAAGGGGCATGAGCCCTACCAGATCTTCCGGGACCGCACGATCGAGTTCGACGACCGGGCGGTGGCGCGGGAATTCATTCTAGCGAGGAGCGTGGCGCGGTGAAGCCCCTGACGCTTGAGGGAATCGCACAGGCGATGCACGCGCGGATCGCGCGGGGCTCGGGGGAGCTCGAGGCGGCGGGGGTATCGACGGACACGCGGACGCTAGCGCCGGGGGAGCTTTTCTTCGCGTTAGTCGGGAAGAACTTCGACGGGCACGAGTTCGTGCGGGAGGCGGGGGGGAAGGGGGCGTGCGCGGTCGTGGTGGAGCACCCGGGGGTGGTGCAGGGGCCTGCGGGGGTGCGTGTCGTGCGGTCTACGGTCGCGGCGCTGGGGCATCTAGCGCAGGCGGTGCGGGGGAAGCTGTCGGCGGACTTCGTGGGGGTGACGGGGTCCTGCGGGAAGACGACGGTGAAGGAGATGATCGCGGCGGTGCTGGGGACGTCGTTCAAGGTTGTCCACGCCAAGAAGAGCTACAACAACGCGATCGGGGTGCCTTTGACGATTCTGTCGGCGCCGCCTGACGCGGGGGTGGTGGTGCTTGAGATGGGGACGAGCGCGCCCGGGGAGATCCGGGCGTTGGCGGAGATCGCGCGCCCGGACGTGGGGGTGGTGACGAACGTCGGGCCGACGCACCTCGAGGGCCTGAAGTCGATCGAGGGGGTGGCGGCGGCGAAGGCGGAGTTGATCGAGGGCTTGGCGGAGGGGGGCATCGCGGTGCTCAACTGGGACGACCGCTGGGTGCGGCGGATGGCGAGCTGGGGGCAGTACCGGGTGGTGAGCTACGGGAGATCGAAGGACGCGGACCTGCGGGCGGTCAACGTGCGCCTGACGGAAGAGGGATCGGCGTTCACGGTCGGCCGGACGGAGTTCGCGATCCGGGTGCCGGGGAAGCACAACGTACACAACGCCTTAGCGGCGATAGCGGTGGCGCTGCGGTTTCGCCTCTCGATCGAGAAGGTGGCGGAGAACTTGGCGCGGTTCGAGCTACCGCCGATGCGACTGGAGCGGCGGAGCGCGGGCGGCGTGGAGATCCTGTGCGACTGCTACAACGCGAACCTGTTGAGCGTGAGGGGGGCGATCGAGGAGCTGGCGGCTCCCCGGCGTCGCGGGGGCGCGGCGAGGAAGGTTTTCGTGTTCGGGGGGATGGCGGAGCTGGGGGAGAGGTCGGCGGAGCTGCACGCGCGGGTGGGGAGACTAGCGGCGCGCCGGGGGATCGACGTTTTGGTGACGGTCGGGTCGGAGGCGGACCGGGCGGCGCAGGCGGCGATCCAAGCGGGGATGAGGACGTCGGCGGTGCACCGCTGCGAGGACATGAACGCGGCGGGGGCGGCGTTGCGGGGGATCGTGCGCAGGGGGGACCGGGTGCTCTTCAAGGCGTCGCGGACGGCGAAGCTGGAAGAGCTGGTGGAGGATCTAGCCTCAAGGCTTGCGGGATGCGGAGTCTGACTTGTTCTATTGGCTTTTTCATCAGTGCCTGGGGATCAACCTTTTCCGGTACGTGACGTTCCGGCTGTGCTTATCCGCGATGACGGGGTTCCTGGTGGCGGTGCTCTTAGGGCCGCGGGTGATCCGGTTCCTGCGGAAGCGCAGCATCGGGGAGAACACGGACAAGGCTCCGACGCAGGAGGTGCGGAACATCCTTGGGACGAAGAAGGGGACGCCCACGATGGGGGGCGTGCTGATTCTTTTAGGGATTTTAGCGGGGACGCTTTTGTGGGCGCGGCTCACGGCGCCGTCGCTGCTCCTAGCGGTTTTCGTGACGGTGAGCTTGGCGGCGGTCGGGTTCGTGGACGACTGCGTGAAGCTTTTTTCGGCGACGCGCAACGGGGTGCGGGGGCGCACGAAGCTAGCGGCGCAGACGGGGATCGCGCTAATAGCGGCGGCGCTTCTTTTCCGGGTGATGGCGGGGGTGGAGCACGGGACGGACCTAGCGTTCCCGGTGTTCAAGGACCTGTACGTGCCGCTGGGGCTCCTGTTCCTAGCGACGACGACGATCGTGGTGGTGGGGTCGTCGAACGCGGTGAATCTGACGGACGGCCTGGACGGATTAGCGGCGGGGACGGTGGCGATGGCTGGGTTCGGGTTCATCGCCCTGTCGTACGTGACGGGGCACAAGGTGATTGCCGAGTACCTGCTCATCCCGCACATCCCGGGGGCGGAGGAGCTATCGGTGTTCTGTGCGTCGCTCGTTGGGGCGACGCTAGGGTTCCTGTGGTTCAACTGCTACCCGGCGGAGATTTTCATGGGGGACACGGGGGCGCTGTCGCTGGGCGGGGCGCTGGGGTTCGTGTCGGTGGCGATCAAGCAGGAGTTTGCGCTGTTCATCGTGGGGGGGATCTTCGTGGCGGAGGCGCTTTCGGTGATGGCGCAGGTGGCGAGCTTCAAGCTGACAGGGAAGCGGGTGCTACTCATGTCGCCGCTGCACCTGCATTTCCGCACCGCTGGGATGAACGAGGTGAAGGTGGTGGTCCGGTTCTGCATCGTGGGGGGGATGTTGGCGATCGTGAGCCTGCTGCTTCTCAAGATTCGATAGGAGCGACGATGAACGAGACGCGCACACTGACGCTAGCCTGCGTTCTCATCCTGGTGACGATCGGGGCGCTCATGGTGTTCTCGACGACGGTGTTAGCGTTCCGGGACATTCTCAGCATGAGCGTGTGGAAGCACTACGTGTGGCTGGGACTAGCGCTGGGGGCGATGTTCGCGATGACGCGGATCCCCTTCGAGGCGGTATGGCGCGCGCGGTGGCACCTCATGGGGACGGCGGCCGCGCTCCTCGTGCTCGTTTTCATTCCGCCCTTCGGGGCGAAGGTGAACGGGGCGTATCGGTGGCTGCGCTTAGGGCCGGCGAGCTTTCAGCCGTCGGAGCTGGCGAAAGTCGTATTCGTCATCGCGTGCGCAGCGTTCCTAGCGCGGGAGCGGCGGACATGGCGGGAGGACGGGAGGCGCTTTCTCGGGGTGATCGCGGCCACGGGCGTCACGGCGGGCCTGGTGATGCTGGAGCCGGACTTCGGGACGGCGTGTCTGTTCGGGGTGATCGGGTTCACGCTGATGTTTACGGCGGGGGTGCGGTGGAGGTTCCTCATTCCGACGGGGGTGGGGGGGGTCGGACTGGGGACGGCGCTGATTTTCAGCAGCCGGTACCGCTTGGACAGGCTTCTGGGTTTCCTCACGTGGCAGGACGACCTGCGGGGAAGCGGGTACCACATTTATCAGAGCTTGTTAGCCTTAGGGTCGGGCGGGCTAGCTGGGGCGGGGCTGGGCGGCAGCAACCAGAAGCTAGCGTTCCTGCCGGAGGCGCACAACGATTTCATCTTCGCCATCTTGGGGGAGGAGCTGGGGCTTGCGGGGACGGGGCTGGTGCTGGGGCTCTTCTTGCTCCTTTTCCTGTGCGGGATTCGGATCGCCAGGAACCTACGCGACGAGCGGAAGTCCATTGTCGCGTTCGGGATCATTCTCACGATCACGTTCCAGGCGCTCATGAACATCGCGGTGGTGACGGGGAGCGTGCCGACGAAGGGGATCGCACTCCCGTTCGTGAGCAAGGGTGGAAGCGCGCTCCTGATCTCTTTAGCGAGCATCGGACTGCTCCTGCGCTTAGCCTCGGAGGCGGCGGAGGAGGAAGCAAGGGTCGGCCTTTCCGGAGAGAGAGTTCCGTTGGGGCGATTAGGGGACGTGAGGCAGGTGTGACCGATGCGCGTGATTTTTGCAGGCGGGGGGACAGGAGGACACCTCTTTCCGGGGATCGCGGTCGCGGAGGCGCTGCGACGGCGTTTCGGCGACGCCGAGATCCGGTTCGTGGGGTCGCGCAAGCGAATCGAGGTCGGGATCCTAGCGAGCGCGGGGTATGAGCTCGTATCGATCCCGGCGGCGCCGTTCTCGAAGAACCCGTGGCGTTGGCCGGGGTTCGCGGTGCGGTCGTTGGCGGCGTACCATCAGTCGCTACGCTTAGTGCGGGGCTTAGGGGCGGACCTGGTGGTCGCGCTGGGGGGGTACGCGGCGTACTGGCCGGCCTTGGCGGCGAAGGGGCGGAGGATTCCGGTCGTCGCGCTGGAGCAGAACGTGATCCCGGGGAAGGCGGGACGGCGGATCGCGGGGTGGGCGTACGCGACGTGCGTGCAGTTCCCGGGGAGCGCGGAGCATTTCAGGCCGAAGGCGAACGTGGTGGTGACGGGGAACCCGGTCCGCCGGGAGGTGCGGGAGACCACGCGCGAGCAGGGGCGCGCGCGGCTGGGACTTTCGGAGAAGGAGAGGGTGGTCTTAGTGGTGGGGGGATCGCAGGGGTCGCACGCGATCAACGAGCTGGTGGTGGAGGCGTTGGGGAAGCTGGCGAGGATCGAGGGGCACTTCCTCATTCATCAGACGGGCAAGAGCGATTACAGCCGCGTGGAGGGGGCGTACCAGGCGGCTGGAGTGCGGGGGCTGGTGGGGGCGTTTTTCGACGAGATGCCGGCGCATTTAGCGGCGGCGGATGTCGTGGTCGGGCGGGCGGGGGCAACGGGGATCGCGGAGATCTGCGTGCGGGGGCTTCCGTCGATCCTCATCCCGTATCCGCATGCGGCGGAAGCGCACCAGGAGGCGAACGCGCGGGAGCTAGCGAGCCGGGGCGCTGCGGTGGTGCTGGACGAGCGGAAAACGACGAGCGAGGAATTTTTCCGGGAATTGGAGAAGCTTCTTGGCGATCCGGGCCGAATGAGGAGAATGTCGGAGGCCGCACGCGCGCTGGGGATCGGCGACGCGGCGGAGCGAGTCGTTGAGATCTGCGCGCAGGCGGTCTGCGCAGGACGAGGAGGCGGTGAACGATGACGCTGGGATTGAAGAAGGCACACCTGATGGGGATCGGCGGTTCCGGGATGAGCGGGATCGCCAAGATTCTGCTTGCGATGCAGGTCGAGGTCAGCGGGTGCGACACGCGGCCATCGAGCATCACGGACGAGCTTTCGGAGCTGGGGGCGAGCATCTACCGAGGCCACGACGCATCGCACCTGGACGCGGGGACGTCGGCGCTGGTGCATAGCGCGGCGGTGAAGGCGGACAACCCGGAGATCCGGGAGGCGATGAGGCTGAACATCCCGGTGCTCAAGTATGCGCAGATGCTGGGGAGGCTCCTAGCGGACAAGACGGGTATCGCGGTGTCGGGGACGCACGGGAAGACGACGACGTCGGCGATGATCGCGTGGTGCATGGAAGGGGCGAAGCTCGCGCCATCGTTCGTTATCGGGAGCGCGATCGCGGGGATCGGGAGGAGCTCGCAGGTGGGCGGGGGGCCGTATTTCGTGGTGGAGGCGTGCGAGTACGACCGGTCGTTCCTGAACCTGCAGGCCCACATCGCGGTGACGACGAATATCGAGGAGGACCATCTCGACTACTACCGGGACCTTCCGGAGATCGTCGGGGCGTTCGGGGACTTCGCGCGCCTAGCGGACGCGAAAGGGCTGTACGTGGTGAACGCGGAGGACGCGGGGGCATTAGAGGCTTCGCGGGAGGCGCGGGCGCGGGTGGAGACGTTCGGCATCGGGCTAGCGGCGAACTGGGAGGCGAGCAACCTGCAACTGATCCAGGGGTGCTACGCGTTCGACGTTACGCACGAGGGGAGGCCGTTCGGGGAC
>JAZDKG010000094.1:0-27185 GCA_043803205.1 Planctomycetota bacterium | reverse complement strand
CATCCCGTCCGCCCAGGCGCGGTAGTTCGCAAGCGGTGCGCCCCCGAACTCATCGATGAGGACGCCCGAGAGACCGGGGCGGCTCATGCCCGCCTCGTTGAGCCACGACTTCGCAACCTCCTCGCCGTCCAGCGAATGTGTCAGGCCCACTTCGACGATCCATTTCTTTCCGTCGGCGATCCAGTCGGACAGGAGCGCTGTGTGCTCCGGCGCATCCAGTGGGACGTCCATCCGGGAGATCATGACGTTGACGTTTTCCAGTACCCCGGCCCGCTCCAGGTAGTCCCAGTCATAGGGGCCGTAGGCGGGCACACGAGGCAGGTACGGAGCGGGATAGAGCTTGCACCAATGGATCTGGGGAATGGCGCGGATCGTGACGGAGCGGACACGGCCGTTCCCCGCGCGGAGGCGCAGAGCGTCGGGCCCGGCGGGGAGAAAGCGCATGGCCTCGACGGCCGCCGAAGGAGTGACGTCATCGGAAAACAGGGGCATTCCGGAGGCGAGCCCAGCCGAAAGCGTTACGCGCGCGCCCGGTTCGGCCTCAATCCGAAAGAAGACCCAGCCTTCGCGCGGCACGGTGAAGGGAAACGTCCCGTCCGCGATCCCTTCGGCGTGCAGGAGCTCCATGACAAGGTTGTTGAGGAGCTTCGGGCGCGCCTCTTCACCCCCTCCGCCCGGCGGCCCGGGCAAGGTGAACTCCGCCGAGCGTTCCTCCTCCCCGGCACCGGCGAGCCGCGCCTGCGCGACGTATTGCCCGGGCGCGAGCGCCGAGACGTCGAAAGACACTTCGACAACGCCGGTCGGCGGCACAGCAACTTTCTGCTCCATCGACGCCGCGCCTCCCGCGGGCTCGCGCAGACTCGTCTCGAGGATGGCGCCCTCTTCGAGCGGGCGCAGCCCCCCTGGATCCACGTCCACGATCACCCGGCCCGACAGCGGATACACGCGGACCTTTACCGACATGCGCTTCATTCCGCTCACGTCCCTCCCGAAGCCCTCGGCGGTCGCTAGATAGCGCGCAAGGATCTCATCGGCGCCCAAGGCACGCTTGTAGATCCTGACCTCATCGATGTCGCCCGGGAAGAAGTTGAGGCCCCGGTAGTCATTGCGTCCCAGGAAGAGAGGTTCCGGAGTGGTATTGATGCGCGAGGCGATCGACGTCTTCGTCTCGGCCGGCTTCCCATCGAGGTAGATGGAGAGCTGCGTCCCGTCAAACGTCCCGACAACGTGGGACCATGCGCCAAGGGGAAGGGCTGCGATGCAATTGTTGATCGTGGAGGAGACGTAGATGTGGGCGCGGTCCCGGAAGTAGGTAAGGCCGTACGCGCCGAAGCAGGCGACCCCCTTTCCCACGATTCCCGCCTCGCAAGGCGGCTCCGTCGCGCGGTCGGGCCGGACCCACGCCTCAAGGGTGACGGCGTCGGTAAGATCGAGGGCGGGCGACGACGGACACTCGGCGTAGTCGTCCACGCCGTCGAAGTGAAGCGCGTGCCCTTCACCCCGGGAAATGAAGGCAGCCCCGCGGATCGTAACGGGATTCGCGTTCGGCGAGGCGTCCCGGACGACCTCGCCCGGCTTATCAAAGGTCTGCTCGAAGACGAGCCCATCATCTCCCGATGCGGCGACCAGGAAGACGATCGAAAACAACAGTCCGGCGATACTTGTCCTGACCATGGGCGCTCCCAACCGGCTCTATCGTAAGCGACGGCAGCATTATAGCCGCTCCCGGCCAGGCTTACAGGGCGCGGACGGTCGCTCTCAGGAAAGGGTTGAGGACGAGAGCCCTTGCACCTATAGTCTGGCGGCATGCGACGGATCGAACGGAGGTCGACGATGCCGAAGATTCAAGCGCGCACTGAGCTCGTCCTTGGTTTTCTTCTGCTGACGACCTGTGTCGCTTCCGTTCAAGCGGACGAGCCGTGGACGGAACTACTCTCCCAGGGCGGGCTCACGCGGCAGTCCGCGCAACTTGACCCCGGACGCTCTCCCGGCGGCGACGGCCTCTCCGTTGCGGGAGGTCTAGCGTTCCTGATCGACGGCGCCGGCAACGACACATACTCAGCAGGAGTCTTCGGACAAGGCACCGCCTATTGGTACGCGGCGGGCTTTCTCGTGGACCTCGCGGGAGACGATAGCTACACCGGCGTCTGGTACGTCCAGGGAAGCTTGGCGCACTACGCCGTGTCGGGGCTCCTCGACCTCGGCGGCGACGACCGCTACACGGCGACCATCGCCCCCTCGCAAGCGTTCGGTCACGACTATGGCGTAGGGCTCCTCTACGACGCCTCCGGAAACGACGAATACCGGATCACCTCCGTCATAGGGGGAGGGCACGCCAACGGTATCGGCGCTTTCGCGGACATGGATGGAAGGAGACGACGTCTATGACGGCGGGGTCCTGGGCAACGCGCGCAACGCCCGGCCCGGCGTCCCGTGCCTGGGGCTTTTCCTGGACGGCGGAGGGGAGGACGTCTTCCCGAAGGAGGACGCCGTCGCTAGACCAAAGTCCTTCTGGAAGCGTCCGGGGGACCATCCCACCTCCTTTGCGCTCGGAATCAATCGATAAGCGATCACCGCGCAAGGCCTCCGTCCCATAGGTTTGGCAGGCCCCGTTCCGCGGACCTTCCTCAATCCTCCAGATAAGGCTCGACCTCGATGAAGTTGTGCATGAGCTCCTGTCCGATGGGGCCGATAGGGGCCTCGTCGGAGGCCCAGTCGGAGACGGTGAGGAGCGCCTCGGCATCTCTCGCGCGGAAGAAAACGACCCGGTAGGTGATCCAGGCGGGCTTCTCCTGCGTGAACGGCGGGTAGCCGTGGATCGTTGAGAAGAGCTCGCAGATGGAGCGCTCCGGAAGCGCCTGGGCGCCGTCGATCCGAATCTGGACGTCGTGGGTCTTCTTCTCCCAGACCCCCTGGGAGAGGTCCTTGTGGTCTGCGGTGAACATCTTGACCGAGTAGAGGCGTCCGGGCTCGAGGTTCCGGATCGGCTGCGAGAAGCGGTTGGGCTTCGCGGCGCTGCGGACGGTGACGAGAAACCGCTCGCCCTGGGGAGTCCGGGGATAGCGGCCCTGGAGCCAGCTATAGCTGCGCATGTGGCCGAAAGAGATGCCGTCCTTCTCGGCGGGGTCGAGGGACCATCCCTTGGCGCCCTCTTCGAAGTCCGGGTTCTCGATGTGGCGCAGCTCATAGGGATCGGAGGAAAGCATCTCTCGTCGCCCCTCGATGCAGTAGTGGCGGAAGAGCTTCGCGCTCCAGCGCACCGACTCCTCGTCCGCATAGGAGACGTGATACCACATGACGCCGCGCAGCTCCGAGAACACGGGGTCGTTGGCGAGCATGTTCATCTGCATGTCCATGAAGACCTTGTAGCTGGCGCCCGGATTGACGTTCACGGTCTCCTTCGGGATCGAGAAGTAGGCGAGGACCGCGACCATGCTCTTCTGGAAATCCGGGTAGTCCGCCTGGTATCGCAACACCCTCTGGCGCAGCGCGGCGTCCAGGTATTCGCGCGCGGCGGCGAGCGTCGGTTGCTCCTGGAGGTAAATTTCCTCAGCGAAGGCGTAGCCGCTGTCGAGAAGCGTTCTCAAGAAGATCCGGGCGTAATCTCCCCCCATGCTCTTTCCATATGGGTAGAACATCTTTCCCCGGAACGCATCGGTTTTCGAGAGCTTCTCCACGGCTTCGGCGAGGGGGATGTAGTCCTCCTGATTTGGGGGGTAGTTGTCGCTGTCGAACTCGTCGATCATGAGGCCGTCGCGATCGGAGTCGGCGAAGCCCGGGGCCTCGCTCAGGACCTTCCATGCGTTGTCTGCGGTGAAGGGGTTGGCGCGCTTCAACAGGTTCACGACGTTCAGATACGTCAGGATCTTCTTCCCCTGCGCCTTCCACGACCGAACGTGTTCGGCGTTCTCAGGCAGAGGAGTCCTTTCAAGGATCACGTTCACACTGTCGAAGACGCCCGCCCGCGCTAGGAAACCCCAGTCATACGGCCCATAGCACTTGACCCACGGACAAGGCTCGTGGCCGATTTCGGAAAAGAGCAAGGTGGGCACGGAGCGGACGATGAGCCGCTTCAAGAGAGCGTCGCCTTCGCGGCGCACTTTGATCGCGTGCTCGCCGGCCGAAAGATAGCGCATCGCCTCCTGCGAAGCGGGCGCACCACCCTCGTGGACCAGGAACGCCTGTTCCGGGAGATCATCGTCGAAGGTGAGGCGGACGCCCGGGTCCGCCTCGCTCGAAACGAAGACCCAGCGGTCATAGGGAAGGAAGAAGCTGCACTGCGTCAGGGCCTCGCCGGGTGACGGGCGAAGGTCCACGAGCTCGACGACGAGGTTGTTGAGAGCCCTGGCGCCGTGGTTGGCGGCGAGCCAAGACGGCTTCTCGGCCGGGAGAACAACGGATGAGACCGCGAGCTCGCCCAGGGCGGCGCCCGAGGCGTCCCTTGCGATGGCCTGGACCTCGTATTCGCCGCCCGGGAGGTCCGCCGTGCTCAAGCTCCACTCCACCTTGTCCGCCTGCGCCAGCCTCGTCCGGGGACTGATGTAGTAGGTGAAGGTCCTGGAGGCGAGGGACAGCGTCGCGCTTCGGAGAGCGCTCTCGCCACCCTTTTTGCGCAGCTCGAGGGAGACTGAGCTCCCCGCCGGAACAGGCTTCAAGAAGGCATAGTCCACCTCGACAAGGAGGACAGAGGAGAGGGGATAGAGGTGCGGCGTCAGCTTGATCCGCCCAAACCAGCTTGTATCCTTCCCCATCTTCGCTGCTCCTTCCTTGTAGTGGGCGAGGATCTCGTCGTCGGAAAGGGCGCGGTTGTAGACGCGGACGTCGTCCATCATGCATTTGAAGGTCGGCTCCACTGCGCTTCCCCAGACGACGGGGTACCTGAGATAGAACTTATCCTTGGCGCTCCTGATCCTTGGGGCGACGGCTGACACGGAGTCTTCCAGTTTCCCATCGACGTAAAGCTTCGCTCCCTCCCCGTCGAAAGTGGCCGCGATATGGAGCCATGAGCCCAGCCCTAACCTCGCCCGGGCATCGGTTCTTGGCGCTCCTCCTTCTGAGGCCAAGTAGGCGTAGCAGACCTTGTGGGGGGTAAAGGCGAGGGTGTAGCTGTCGATGTTCTTGCCGACGACACCCGCCTCGCCCTGCTTGAATTCCGTCTGAGGTAAGAACCATAATTCTATGGTCAGTGCGGTGGTGAGGTCGAGGCTTGCATCATTGCCACAGTCCACCGTGGCGTCGGCAGTATCGAACGCTAGGCAATAGCCCTTTCCCTCACCGAGTTTGACATACCCGGCTCCGAGGTTTTTCCCGTGATTCCCAGCTCCGCTTGTGTCCTTGACGACCTCTCCGGGACCTTCCTCGAAGGTGTAATGGAGGACGAGGCCTTCCTCGCCGGCGGCGCAGAGTCGGACGAAAAAAAGAGCCAGAACAGAGAGAACGATGCGTGAGGTCATTCCAAGCTCCTTCCTGGGTTCAGGCGTAACCTTGCGGACGTCACCGGCCAGCGGCTCCCGTATGGTATAGCTCAATCTCCCGAACGGAGGGCGGGGGCACAGAGGCGCTCTGCTCGCGGTAGAGGAGAATCTCGACCCGGCGGGCGCTACGGGGTCCGACGTTGAGAACGATCTCCGAGCCCACCTTGTTCCCGAAGGGCGCCTGGTACCAGTTGTAGCGAACATCAGCGGACGGGTGGATCAACTCCGCCGCCTCAGGAGTATCCCCAAGCTTGACCTCAACCGCCTGGATGCGGCTCTCGTATTCCTTGAGCACGATCGTGTTAAAGCTCACAGGCTCGTCGAAGACGAGCGCGTAGCCGTGGTACCCCGACGCCGCCACCACGCGCGTGCCGGGGTTCCCGTCGTTGGCAGCCGCCGGCCCAACGCCGCCCGGGTCCGAGGTGCCTAAGGTTCCCACGTTCCCCGCAAAGAGGCTCCCCAGGTCGATCGCGCGCGCGGAGAGCGCAAGGTTCTTCCCTCGATCAGGGATCTCGCTCGGGGGACCGATGGGGACGGGGAGCTTCCAGACGAGGTCCTTGCCGAGGGGAAGGCGCTCCCCTTCGGCGTAGAGCCAGTCGCCGTTCGATGTGACCACGGGGCCGTCCGCAGACGCGGAGAGGGTCGTCCCGTCCGCAAGATCGAGGTGGAGCGAGAGGTCGCGCACTTTGAAGCCGTATGCGACGGGATAGGGGCTTGCGCTGCGATTGGGATTGGAGATGCGGATCTCGTTCGCGCGCTTGAGCGCCCGCACGGCGGTTTGGTTGAGCTCGAAACGGCCAGAGGAGGGAGCCTGACTTCGCCACATGCCGTGATGCTCTCCTGCGGAGTCCGGCTGGATCTTCGCCGCCTCGACGCCGTTAACGAAGAGCGTCCACGGTTGGGCGCCGCCCATGTCCTGTGAGAACGTGTCGAGCAGTACCCACGCCGAGGAGACGTGTGCGAAGTCACGATCGGCAAGGCCGGCACGCTCCACGACGAGGCTGCGGCCGACGCTCGCGGAGACGTTCCCCGTTTCCGCGGTGACAGTGAGCGTATGCTCGCCGGGGCGGGACGGGACAAACGGAAGAGCGACCTGCCGGCGCGCGCCGGGAGAAAGGTCGACGGTCGGACGCCGCACATCCGGCATATCGCACCTGAGGGCGAGCGTGAGCGGTTCCGGCGTATTGTTGCCGAGAGTAAGAAGAAGTTCGGTCCGCCGGCCCACTTTCAACGAGGACGGCGGTGCGAAGTCAAGGGTGATCGGCCCATCGACGGGCACTTCGAAGGGGATCGTTGGGTCATCGCCGGGAAGGCGGACCTCGGGAATGTCGGGGGGCGAGTCGGTCTCGAGCGCAAAGAAGCGAAGGCCGTTGTCGGTCGCGGGCGCTTTGCTCCAGTCGCACGGAAGGACAAGGGGCTCCGAGGCGCCAGGCCCGACGACTGAGTCCAGTCGCCCCGAGACGAAACCAGCCAACTCCCCCGCGAGATGCCAGGGCGCCTCCGTCCAGTTCTCGAGGACCAGCGGCACTTCCGCAGCGCCCCTCAAGATGGAGAAGGCGTCCACGGCGACGTAGCGCCCCGTCGTCGCCAGGAGCAGCATCGAGATCGAGCGCTGGCGGGGGACGGAGACGGAGATTCCGGTACCCTCCCGGCGGAAGGGGAGCTTTTTGGCGCCAAGATGCTCGGGTGAGAGAAGGTAGACAGCACGGACCTTAGGCGCATCGGCGACGCGGACGGTCACCGGGAGGTCATAGCGAGAGTACGGGGTCGTCGAGAGCGTGTCGCGCAGGATCACGGGCACGAGTAAGTTGCCCTTCTTCGTGCAAAAGATGTTCCCGAAACAGCCTTCCGGCAGTTCTAGACAATGCGGCTCGAGGACCCACGACCTCCCGCGCAGCATGGCGAAGAGATACTGGAAGGTGTGGGAGGGATATCGTTTCCCCTCAGCGAGGTCGGCAAGCGCGAGCTTCTGGCCCTTGGGGTTCATGTGCAGGCGCTCGATGAAGCCCGCCGCCAGCGCGACCTGATCGAAGTACTCGGAACTCGTCGTCCCGTCGAGGGAGGTCACGGGGGAGAAGGGAAAGAGGGTGAGGGAGATGCGGTCGCCGAGGGAGAAGAACTTCTGCTCCTCGATCGAGCGCGGGCTCGAGGACTCCTGCTGCATGACGTCCATCCAGCGGGCGTCGCCGATCCGGACCGGGATGTTGCACCAGATGAACTTGCCGCGCGAATGGGCGAGCGCGCGGACCTTTTCCATCAGGCGGTCGAAGGTGTAGCCGGTGTTCGAGACCGGTCTTCCCTGAACGACGGAAAGTCCGTCATCGCGGGAGAAGTCAAGCTCGCAGTGGAAAGGCTGATCGATATAGACGCCGTCCACGCCGGGATAGAAGGCGAAGAGGTTCTCGATCTGCTTCACGAGATGGCTGCCGAAGGGCGTGTCGGGGTCCGGGTTCGTGACATAGCTCCCCCAGCTGTAATACTGCGACATGCGGAGGCTACGTTCATCGGGAGGAGTTGGAGGGAAAAATTGCTGGGGACCGTAGACGAGTCCGTCGGGCCATCGCTTCTTCATGTAGGCGCCCCAGGCCTCCATGGGACAGAAGTACCAGCATGTGACAAACTTCCGCTCATGGAGGTAATCCATGTAGTCGTTTACGAGATTGCGGCTGATCCGCCAGGGGCCTTTGTGGAGGTCGAAGCCGAACACCTGGGGGGCCATCGTCCCGAGGTACTTTTCGGGAACGCCGTTCTCGACGAGCCAGCGCTGGATTTCGAGATAACCGACGCTTTCATCAGGGAGGCCGGCGTAGTTGTCCTCCTTCATCTTCCACCAGAGATCGCCGACGCGCGAATACCATTCCTCCTCCTCGGGGATGTCCTCTCCGTACCACTTGGCGTACTGGACCTCGGCGACATAGGGTGCGGCGTTCTCGCGCGCGCAGAATGGCGCGTTCCCCCCGCAGGCCGGATAGTGGAGCCGCTCGACGTCGGGGAAGGGCACGAAGAAGAGGTCTTTCCACCGGTCGCGCACCCACGAGAGCGAGCTGCGCCAGTCGCCGGGATGGACCGCTAAATAGAGGACACTCTCCGCGAAGGCGTTCGGCTCGATGCGGATGAAGCGCCGGTGCACGCGGACGGTGACGTTGTTCCCCTCACGCTCCATTAGGCAGGAGATCGGGCGGATGTGTCCCGAAAGCTCGGGGCACAGGCTCAAGCCCAGGTCGCGCTCGGGGCTGTAGAGGCACGCGACGGGCAGTCCCCATCGGACGCCCTCGTCCCATCGGTAGTAGCCGTAGGCGAGCTTTCCCCGGTCCGGCCAGCCGGGATGAGAGTTGCCGGCACCGAAGAAGGGGAGCGCGTCGCGCCCGTCGAGCTTGAAGACGAACTCGAGAGCGACCTCGCGCCTGCGATCCGTCGGATTCTGCAGACGCACCATCCAGCGCAGGACGCCATCCAGCTCGAAGACCTCCTCCAGCGTAAGGTCCAGGGATGGGAGCCTTCGCGAGACCGTCAGTCGCGCGTCCTCAACGTTCTGAGCGGAAGACGCCGACGAAGCCAGCGCCGCCTTGCCCGTGAGAGAGTCGGTCACACGCAGGACGGCGGGCCGCAGGAATAGGGAGTCACCGTCCTGAGCTCGAAGGTGGAGGAGCCGCCCGCTTTCGTCGAAGTCGGCGACGACGCCTCTCGATTCCAGCGTCCCCGCGCGGACGGGAAGAGGAGCGAGAAGAGCCAATGCGACAAAGAGAGCAAACCCGCCTAAAGCTCTCATGCCGAGCAGTCCTTGATCTCGAGAGACGTAGAAAGGCGATCCGACCTATAATAGAACGTCTCTATAAAGTATCGCCGGACGCAAAGACAGATCAAGGCAAAAGCGGGGGAAGAGCGCGGCGAAGCTGTCCGCGACGCCCAGGGCGGAGCGGACGGACGCGCGCCGGCGATCAGGCGAGCACGCCTGGGATCCAGGAAGCGTCGGCATCCCTAGGGACGCTGATGCCCGCGAGCGCCGAGAGCGTGGGAGCGACCGTGGAGGTCGGCGTCGGCCGCGGACGCGCGCCCGCGCGTACGCCCGGACCCGCCAGGACGCAGATCCCTTCCGACCCACCGATCCCGAAGCGCTCCGAGGGAAGCTGGTTCCCGTGCGTGCCTCGGCTTGTGAGCCACATGCCCGCGATCACAAGCTCCTCGTATTCCTTCTCGCTATACTTGCGATCCGGAACGATCGGGGCGACCGCGTAGACGACGTCGCCGATCTGCTCGCCGTCCAGTCCCATGAAGGCGCAGTTCTCCTTCCCGGCGACGAAGCTGAACGCGTGATCCCCGGTATGCGGATGCCGGAAGTCGCGCAGCACCGAGAGGACGGTCCTGCGCACCTGCTTGAACTCCGCGCCCTCGCTCACGATCCCCCCGGGGTATCTCCCCTTCAGGTTCACGTGGACGCCCGTCGTAGTCATGACGGCCTTCGTGCGCGAGAGGTCGATCGAGCCGTCGTCGTGTAGCGCTAGGAGCCCCGCTTCCACGAAGGCGTCGCGCGTGTTGGGGAAGTACGTGTTGGCGAGCTGACCGTGATCGCTCACGACGGCGACGACGCAGTCGCGGGGCGTCACGTCCAGGACGGCGTCCACGAGCTGGTCGCCGAGGCCGTAGACGTGGCGGAAGAGATCCCAGCCCTCCTCCTCTTTCTCCCTCTCGTAGAGGGGATGAATGGGATCGATCATCTGGAAGGCGCAGTGCTGGAAGGTGTCGGTGTCGTGCCACTTGAGCACGAGGATGTCCCAGTCGCGATTCGCGAGCGTGTAGCACGCCGCCTCTCGAAACCATCGCGCGTGGTCGGTGAGCTCCTCGACCATCGTCGTCAGGTCGCACGCGCCGTAAAAGACCCACTCCTGCGTATGTCCGTGGTGCTGGTACGGCCCGGCCGCCTTGACGAGCTCCGGCGCGAGATCGGCGGGATGGGTGAACCCGCTCGTGGGGTATCCCTGCGAGAGGTAGAGGTGCAGTCGGGCGGGACGGCGGTCGAGGCGCAGAAGCTTCGCCCGGAACGCCACCTTGACCGTCCCCTTCTGCGCAAGGATCCCCGCGAACATCCAGTCCGTCCATCCGCCCAAGGAGGTGCGCCCGAGGGCTTTCCGGGCGTCCTTCGCGGAGGTGTAGAACGATACCGCGTCGGACTCCTTCTCCACGAGGCAGAAGAGGGAATCCGCGACCCGCCGCTCGGAGCGTTCGCCCGGGACGAGTGGCAGTTCGACTTCGAGGAATCTCGAGGCATCCTCCAGGTTCCTCCAGCCCTTCGGCTCCGCGAGGCGCACCTGCGACATGACCGCCGCCCCGCGCGGGGTGAGCTTTTCCGTGCTGTAGCCCCACGGCATGAAGAGTTCCCGGCGAGAGTTGTCCGGACAGCCGTCTTCCCCGACGTGGATGACCCGTTCGGCGTTCACGGGGTAGGACTGGGGATAGTCGAAGATGACCGTGGTGAGGCCTTCCCGGGAGGCGGTCTGCCACAGCTGCTCCGCCTTGCAGAAGGTGGAAGGGAACCCGAGCTGCGGACAGTCGAGCGGATGCCCGGGCAGCCAGAGGTTGAAGTCGCACCCGTGCACCGCCGGAGAGGCGCCCGTGATGATCGAGCACCAGTTGTTCCCGGTCGCGCAAGGCCAGAAGGGAATGAGGCGGCCGAAGGAGCCTCGGTCCATGAGACCCTTGACGCGGGGGAGAAGGCCCCGCTGGAGCAATCGTTCCACAACGCCCGGAGTCCAGGCATCGAGGCCGATGAGGACGAGCTTGCGACGTCGCCTTCTCTTGGACATGCAGTGGCTCCGCGAACTTGGGTCCCGTTCGGCGCGATCCGCCGAAAACGTGCAGTCTATGGGAGCAGGGAAAAAAATCAACACCGGCGTGGAAAGAATGTCCTCCCCGGCGCGCACCTGCGCGCGAGTGGTCTTACTCTATGGCGAAGGTCAGATGATTCGTCTGAGGAGGAGCAAGCCCCCGGCGGAACCAGCGAGGAGAAGGAGCGTCGCGGGCTCGGGGACCTCCTGGTCCGGTCCGCCGGTGAGGGTGGGGAACTGCTCGAGGACGAAGTGGTTCACGATCCCGCGGGTCCAGCCGGTGCCTCCGATAAAGAAGACAAGGGAGTCGGTTGTGCCGGTCGGCCAGACGCCTCCCGACAAGGCGAGCTCATCGATGAAGGGATCGATATTCGGGTTAATGTCAATCACAGAGAAGGGGCCCAGGTCATAGTAGCTGTCGTACGGGGGGTCCTGTTCGAAGATCAGGCCGTCCTGGTTCGAGGATGGGATCAAGGTCTCTCCGTCAAAGGTCCAGAGCTTCATGTGGAAGTCCTGCCAGGCCTGACCCGTCACGTTCTGAATCTCCTTCGTGAGCCCCAGCACCCCGAGGTCATCGCCTTCCTGGAGGAACTCGATCCAAACGGAACTCGTTGCGTTGAACTGTTCGGAGATCGAGATGCTCCAGTAATTCATGTCATCGTTGTATCCGACGCTGTCGACGCTGACCGAGTTCGGGCTCCCACCCATTAGGTCGGCGTAAGGTCGAACGATGAGGGCCGACGCGGATGACGGAACGAGGAACGCAACCAGCAAGACGACGAACAGGGTCGCGATCATCCTGGAGTAAATCATGGTTCTTGCTCCTTTCGGCGCGGTCTCCGCTCAGGGCGCAAGGCCCCGGCAGCAACACCTATCTCGACCTACCCGAATCCTTCCCCTCATCCATCCTCATAACATCATCTTACCACATTCCGGTTTGCCGGTCAACCACAGAATCCGAGACAGCCCTGAAAATTCCCCTAGAACGCCAGGCGACCGATCAGCGCATGGGCACTCTTCGCTGCGGCCGAACACATCCAGCACACTGTCCAGGAGTAGAAGGTCCGTCTGAAAAGCGGAAAAACGGGCGACCCCGAACAGCAGCAACTCAATACCTAACACATGGTGTGCCCACTAGATGCGCGCTCAAGACCCCTACTGGCGGGCGGCTGGAAAAAGAGAGGCCAAAAGAATCGCCTTTTTGTCCTTGACACGGGCAACCGGTAAGGTAAACTTGTGCTTTAGAGAGAGGGTGGATTCAGAGCCACTCCAACAAGAAGTCTTCAAAGCCTACCGTTCGACCCATCCTCGGCTGTAGGACAGTCACACGGGTAAGGAGTATCTATCATGCCGAGTTGCACAAGGAACCGCACGTGGATGAGAGCAGTTGGTGTCCTGGTTGCCAGCGTGCTGATGCCGGTCATGGCCAGCGCATTGACGCTCGCCCCGGGTGAATCCCTCTGGGACCCGGACATGGGGGGCGGTATTTTCGTGCCGCAGTTCGAGACGGTGCTACCCTCCTGGAGCCTGGTTGGAAGCCTCGATGCGGCCATCTCCGACATCAATCCCGGGGTTCAGCCCAACTTCTTCGGAACCGTGAGTTCCCGGGTGTACGAGAATCCGGACACGGGAACGCTGCTATTCGCCTACAAGCTCACCCTTTTGGGGAACCCGCCCAACACGGCGCTGGCCGCAAGAATGACGGTCAACGGCTTCGAGGGTTGGGAAGTGGACGGACATATTGGGGCGGACGGCACCGGGTTCGGCGGAACGGGGGATCTCTCTCCCACTTGGCTCGATGGAGATCCAGTCTTGCTCGGGCGGAGCCCTCAGGGCCTCCTCGTTATCCAGTGGAAGATTGCTGGAGCTGGCGCTTACATCGGTCCCGGCGATTATTCGAGCTGGGCGTTCTTTGAGACCAACGCGACACAGTACAAGATCTCTACCGCCAACGTCATCGACGGCTCGACGGGCGTCGCCGACGCCCTTGTTCCCGCAGTCCCGGAGCCTGGAATGCTCAGCTTGCTCGCCACGGGGGCCGTGTTCGTCGGAGTGTTGATCCGCAGACGGCTCGCGTAAGACGCGCTCAAGCGCAAAACCAAATCGGCGAGGCGCAAACGCCTCGCCGATTTTCTTTCCTCCCGGGTCCGCGAGGGCCCCCTACCTTCTCAGCCACAGATCAAGCTTCCGGAAAGACCGGAGGAACGGCCGGTTCTTACGGAACATCTCCTTCACCATCTTGCGGATCTCGGCAAGGGAGAGGACCGCGGCCGTGAGGGGATCGTAGCAGATCGCGTGGTAGACCATCTCCGGATCCCCGGTGAGGCAGGCCGTGACAGCCATGTCCTCGACGGCGGCGGTGATGCTGTTGAGCGCCGCGCACTGCGCAGGCAAGGCGCCCACGTGCATCGCTCGGACGCCTCCCCGGCTGGCGAGCGCCGGCACCTCCACGCAGGCGACCTTCGGGAGGTTGTCGATCGACCCCTGGTTGAGGACGTTGCCGTTGAACACGAAGAGCTCCCCGCCCATGTACGCGTTGATGATATAGGTCGCGTACTCGTGGCCGCGCTTGAGGTTGAGCGGCCGCGGGTCGTCCAGCTCCTTCATGATCCGTTTCTTCCACACGCGCTCCCGGCGGAGGTATTCATCCACGATGTAGTTCTCGACCCCTGGGTTCCAGCCCGTGCCGCGAGTGCAGTACTTCTCGAGGAGGTCGCGCCGCTTGCGGAACCACCAGTTGTACTCGCTGTTGTGCCCGCTCGACTCGGTGACGTAGTACCCGAGCTGGAGGAACATCTCGTTGCGGACCTGCTCCTCGTTGCGGATCTTGCGGCTGGTGAGGATGGCCTTGCGGATGCGGGGGTAGAGGTCGCGGTGGCGCCGCTCGAAGCTAAGGAACCACGACATGTGATTGAGCCCCGCGCAGACGTAGTCCACCTCGTCGTACGGGACGCCCGCCCAGCCGGCGAGCATCATCGCCGTGCCCTGCACGCTGTGACACAGGCCCGTCACGCGGACGGACGTCGCGCGCTGCATGGCGCAGCAGTTCATCGCCATCGGGTTCGTGTAGTTGAGGAGGATGGCGTCCGGGCAGAGCCGCTCCATGTCGCGGCAGATCGCGAGCATCTCGGGGATCGTGCGTAGTGCCCGGAAGATCCCGGACGGGCCCCGCGTGTCCCCGATGTTCGTGCTCACGCCGTAGCGGTTCGGGATGTAGATGTCGTGCTTCCAGACGTGCACGTCCCCTTGGAGGATGGTGCACAGGACCGCGTCGGCGCCCCGCAGGGCCGCCTTGCGGTCCATGGTGGCCTCCACCGTCGCCGGGTACTTCCCCTCGGCGACGATGCGCGTCACCGCGCGCCGGGCGAAGTCGAGGCGCTCCCGGTTCACGTCCATGAGGACGATGCGGGAATCCTCGAGGAGCGGGAAGGTGAGGATATCCCGGACGAGCCCGCGCGTGAAACCGTAGCTACCCGCCCCGATGAACACGATCCTAGCCATGGTCTGCGCTTCTCCTTTTCCTAGTGGATGGTGACGTCCAGAACCGGACCATGAGAGACCTATGGACGCCCGAGCGCCGCGAGGTCGACCGCCGCGACGCGGATGTCCTCCTTGCTTGTAGAGTAGATGACGAAGAGCTTGCCCCCATGGACAAGCGCGTGCGGATACGCATGCCCCCTGTTCTTGAGGTAGCCGAGGATGCGGATGCGTGAAGGGGCGTCGTCCAGGATGAACATCGAATCGAAGACCTTTCCGTCCCGGCTCACCGACAGCATGAGCCGGTCGCGGTTGAGCGCCTGGGGATACGCGTTGTTGATCACGAACACCCGGCCGTCCGAAAGACGCCCGGCGAAGACCTTCGACATGGAATCGACGAAGTTCGTGAGGACCGGAACGGACCACGTCTCCCCCCCGTCCTCGCTCACCGAAAGGCGCAGACGCAGCGAAACCGTCTCGTCCCGGAAGAGCATCCAGAGCCGGCCGTCACCGGTCTCGTACCATGTGCACTCGTGCAGGGGCAAGTCGGCGCTCGGGAGCGGAAACTCGATCACTCGGGGGGGCGACAGCGGTCCCTTCTCAAAGATGAGGAAGAGAGGCTCCTTGGAGCGGCGGTCGGCCGTGGTCACGAGTCGGCCTTTCGAGGTCATGCGCGGGCTCTCGTGGATCGCGAGATTCCCCCCGATGAGCCCCTTCCTTTCCCACGCGACGCCGTCTGTCGTGACGAAGATCTCAACCCCGCGCGGGGCCGTACCCCCCTTCTTGCGGATCTCCTCGTCGGCGTCCGACCCGATGAACGTGTTGCAGTAGGCGGCGACATAGTCGTCGCAGCCGTAGAGTGCGCCAGCCTGATAGATGTCATGGGACGTTTCGGGTTCGGCCACGAGGCGCCCGTTCGCCGACCACGAGAGGCCGTCGCTCGACGTCGAGAAGCGGATCTCCTGGTGCCTGTGCATTTCGTGATGAATGCCGGCCGACCAGACGGCGAAGTATCGCCCGAGCCCGTAGCAGAGCTGCTGATGATGGCAATACCCCCATTTGTCGGGCTCGGCGCGATAGAGCACCGCCCGCCGCGCCTCGAGCCGCGGCAGGTGCCCCCACTCGTCCGTTAGACCGTGGTTCCAGTCGCACGGGCGCTCGTAATCGTAGCGGATCGCGTCCCAGTAGGTCATCTGTCGGATCTTCGCGAGGACACCGTCGCTCAGGAGCTTGACAGGTTCGTCTAGGACGGCCATGCGGTCCTCCCTCCAACGCCGCACCGGAAAAGGGAAAGCGGGAGTTTAGCCTGCAGCGAGGGAAGAGTCAAACGCCGCAAAGGCCGAAATGAAGATACCGATCGTCTCGGGACGCGCCTCAGCGCGAGAGGGCCTCAAGAAGGTCCGCCTCGCGGTACCTCACGAAACCCGCGATCCACGTCTTCTCCGTGCCCTCGAAATGCGGGGCGCTGCTGGCAACGGTATAGTAGATCGTGCCCAGCATGCCGTCGCCCAGGCGGATCGTCGTGGGATAGCCGCAGTCGGTATTGGCGCAGTTATCGACGATCACGATGGGCCGCTCGTATCCCCAAGTGCGCCCGCCGTCGCTGCTAGCATACGCCCGCACTCCGAAGGGAGGAACGCGGGCGCCGCAGGTGAGCAGCACGGTGCCGTCGCTGATCAGATGAGGTCTTGGGGGGCTACAGCCAGCATAGGCTGCGTGCCTTGGCGAATCCGCCTTTTGTGCTAACTACCCGGTCTATCCTCTGCGAGAGATATCCCTAGCCTCTTGGGCTATTTGCCCAGCTGCCAAGTGCCCTTCCGAGAACCGAGCACGAGAGCCCGCTCCTTCACCATGCGGCGGGCTTCACGTTGGGCGTTCTGCTTCCACCGACTGCGGCCTGCACGACTTAGCTCCCGGTCTGCAGGAGTCAACTTCCCTTGCAGCTTGCCTTCAAGCTCAGCCAAGACCTTGGTCTTTGCACCGCTTCCCCCGAGGCCCTTGAGTACCTCGACAATGGCCGCGCGGAGCGTTTCAGCGGGTGTGGTATGACTGCGTCTCTCCTTAAATTTGAGGTAGAGGTCACGATGGGGGCGCTTCCCGCAGGCTGTACCAAGCTCCGCAACGATATCCAGCAAAGCCTCATAGATGCCCGCACAGCCGGCAACGGCGTCTTCCATCGAATCCACCGCCGAGGCGAGACTGATCATCTCTGCGCTAAGGCTTTCGGGAACCGGGACACCCCGCCTTTCGAGCTCACCAACGGTCCTCTGGATTGCGAGCAACTGAGCTTGCCTGACCGCACGTTCGCGTTGGTCGGCCCCCTTTGCAGGGCACTCCCGCACGTAACGCTTCAATGCATCCAGGTGTGATGTGACATCGTCATCGGCCATGGGTCAGGGCCTCCTCATCGGGTAGTTCCATCTATCCGCAAACACAATGCCTCCTTTGCGGCCATCGGCCAGCACGAAGGCCAGTCAAGCTCAGAAGTCACGCGCGGACCGAAAACCAGGCTTGGCTGCTTTCACTCCCTGCATTTCGCTACCATATCTCGCCGTCGTCTAAACGCAAGCCCGTGCACAGCGCTCAGAGCGCCCGCCTGTCGGGTCTCAGCGCCCACCTCGTCCTACTCATGAGGTCTCCGTTCACCGCAACTTCAGATAGCGATGCATCACGCGCTCGACGAGTTCCTCTGCCGTACCAGCGCGTTCCATGTTCTCCGTGATGCCCCGTGCCACCTCCTCAAGGAGCTCCTTCTTGCCGAGGTATCTTAGCGCGCGCCCGTCGAGAGCATCGTGGAGGTATGACGGGTCAGCACAGAGGCACTTCAGTCGCCTCCTCACCCTCGCGGCGCGTGCATGGAATTGGGTGCTCTCTACTGCCTTGCCATCCGTTTTATCGATACTATCAAGCACTGCCGCCACTCGGCCAAAAATCTCCTCAGCATGCTCTTCATCAATCACGACGGCCCGCCTTAGGAGACTCTCGGCGCGCGCCAAATCCCTCTCCGCCCGTAGCGAGGTGCTTCTGGACCCTGACGAGTCCCGGCATAAGTAGCTTAGGTGACGTCCCAGCAGTTGCACCTGCTCCAAGAACGCCTCAAGATCAGGTGACTGCTCAAATCCGTCGCGCCGGGCGTTCGGCGTTAGCGAATAGCCGACGTGGATTTCGCCGATATGCCATGTGGAAAACCGGCGCTCGCCGCGAAACCGCTGCAGCGGCGGGAAAAAAGACCGACCGCGTGCGCTGCATGGGAGCACGCGGTCGAGTGCGTCGTCCTCGGCTACCTGGAGTAGCCGCCGGGGCCGTAGCCAGAACCATCGGCCGGGCTCGCCACCGTCGTTGCCAGCACCACCGTCCGGGCCACACCTATTGTCGCGGGCGTTCTCGCCGCCGCTTCCGCCCGTGCCATCGCAATCACCGGTATCGTCGTTCGGACAGTGCGCACTGTCACAGATGCCGTTCACGGTACCGTCACCGGGACCTACTCCGTACGGATGAGAGGATGAGACAAGACTGCGGAGGCCCGTCCCGTCGACTCCCTATGTCTCAGTCCGGTCCCTGAGCCATCGGTTGGTAGTCCACGGGAGGAGACTCCGGGCAGGCAAGTAGACGCTCGCGATGCATACTCGGCCAGAAAGGGATTCTGCTAAGACGGTCCAATAGGCACTTCTATGCACCCACCCCAGTCACGTCGACGCCACCGATAGCGAGAGGCATACTCAGCATGAAGTCAAGATATGGGAGTTCCCGACGCACCTTCCCCATATCGATCATACCGCTGTAGTAGCGGCGACCGCGCGCCAAGGCCTTACGGCGACCAACGTCACAAAGTAGACGCGCGAAAGCCTGCACGGGTACCAGCAAGACCCCCACTTCTGCGGCTCTTTCCTTAAAGGCCAACATGAACTTGATGTAGTCCTGATAGTACGTACGGGCATTGCCGAACTCTATTTCCACGAGGACTGGCCCCTTTCCAAAGTCACACTTGAGCAGGAGGTCAGGGTGAACCTGCCTTTCTGACTGCCAGTGCCATTGTTTGAAAGCCTGATGCAGATGCAGATTGTAAAAGCTCTGCCCCTCAGACGCGTTGAATTCGACCCCCCGGACTATCGCCGGAATCTCGCGGATGGATTCATAGGTCTTGACAGCCTTTTCACTCGTACGGTGAAAAACCCACTCTGACACGACTAGCCCCATGGCTGGCCGTCGGTTGATCGGGAAGGCGTTGACCTGAAAGGTGTCGCCCTCGATGCGCACCAACTCCAAGTACTCGCCCTCCATCCCGCTCGCCCTTGCCGAGAAAACCTTGCTTAACCATTGCCTGAAGCAGGCAGCATCCTTGTTCTCGTATTTGATCTGAACGTGACTTCTGGCGTTCGCGAGGCGGCGCAATGTGGCCGTGACCTCCCCGCCGTCATAGACCAGCTTAATCGGTCTCTTCTTGCCGGCATCTGGAGCACGAATCCATTCCTCGAGGCACTTCGGCACACTGAGACCCTCGGCCAAGGTTGACTTACCCACTACATGCCGTAATGCGCTCACCGACGACTCCAAGCAGTCAGTTCATACAAGCTAACGGTCACCGTGTTCGGGCTCTCTTAAAAAAACGTCTGGATAGCCTGCTGTCCATTTCGTGCCGACGCTATAAGGGAGCCCCTATCTGCCTTCTTAGCGCATTTCATCTTCAGTGTCTGGCCAATCTGAGCGCAACTCCTTGCAACGCGGGCAATGCTCCTGCATCTGCGCCGTCGCATGCGCAGGATTTGTGGGCCTGCACGCACCAGGCTATGTGGCAGTGATCCCGTGGACGGAGACACGGGCATATCATGAATACCCGGAGTTCGCCGCGGTGCATTGCCTGGCAGAAGCGTTCGGGCGCACTGCACGTACTCCCGGGGATTGTCGCTGCTGCAGAGGAGGATCGCAGTCCGCGCCGCGGGCACATCGACACCCTCATCAAGGCACTTCATGGCCACCAGAGCCTGGTACTCGCCCTGGCCGAACTTGTCCAACAGGAATTCACGCTCCGAACGCCCCCCGTGCTCCACTTTGGCCGTCGTGCCCTCGTCCATCGTGAAACGATGAATAGCCAGCCGCCGCTCGTTGAGCATGCTCACGGCCGTATCGATCTGCTCAGGGCTGCAGTACACGATGGTCCACTTCAAGTCTCGGCCCAGTTTGTCAAGGATGTGGCCTAACACGTCGTACTTGGCCCTAGCGTTCTTGATAATCTTGGCTCGCTCAAACATGAGCCATTCGACCCTCGGATCATCGACTTCGCCGGGTGAGTGGCCTGCCAGGGCGGCAAACAACTGCTGCGTCCTCTTGACGTATTCGGCCAGCTCGTCCTTGTCCAGGGGAACAAACTGCGGCACGTAGCGGAACGGTGTCAGAAACGTCCGCCCCGTGGCCGGGTTGACAGTCGTGATGGCCTTCTCCAGAGGGAATTCGTAGATGACCGGACCGAAGTACTCCAACAGCGCTCGAGTCCCGACTGGGTCGAACCACCTCTCCGGTGTCGCGCTCAGCCCGAGTCGGTGGTCGAACTGGTCGCTTAGGTTGCGTCTCGACTCGGCGGCACCCAGACCGTGCACCTCATCCGCCACCAGCAGCAGTGGCGCACGGCCGCGGCACTCGTCCAGGATCCGACGAAAGTCCTCAGAAACCAAGCTGTTATGCGTAGTCAGGATCATCAGCGGCTTGCTTGCGCCGAGGGACAGATCCATCATCGCCGAGGCCATCTGCCTTTTCCAGTTAGCCCTGGTGGAGTCCGCCACCACCAGCTCGCCGTGCTCGAGCCCATACTTGTCTATTTCGCCTTTCCACTGCTCACAGAGGTGGTGATAGGGCGTGCTGACCGCGGCCCCGTGGGCGCTGCCGTCACGGAAAACCGCCCGTATGCACCCCAGCGCGGCAAAGGTCTTGCCAGTCCCGGTGGCCATCTCAAAAATGCCTTTGCGGCCGTTGGCGACCCAAGCATCGATGGCCTTTCGCTGGTAGTCGTAGAGTTCGACTCTTGGCCTCCGTTGTGCCGCCTTGGATGACGACCACCTACTGAGGGCCCCCTTTTCCAGTTTGTCAGGGGCGATCTCGATAAGGCGCTTCCGTACGGCTTCCGGTACTGGGAAGGTCCGGGCACTCGGTGAGGTACCTTCCCAGAACCGTTCGAACTTGGCGACATCCGCTTCTTGGTACTCCCTCTCCAACGGGGTCTGGTCTCCGAAGACCTTGAACTCCTCGATGTTTCCAAGCCACCCCGTAGCCGTCTCGTTAACTGAGCCGCTGAACGTGATACGGTTGCCCTCCCGGTCGACAAGCACTCCAACCTTCTGGTGAAAAATGCCTGAGCGCGAAAGGGACTCATGGTCCCAAGGGAGCCTCTCGAGGCCACAAGGGAGGCACAACTTGATCTCCAGTCTCTTGTTCGCCACCATCCAGCCTAAGGCGCGAACATGGTCACGCACAAACGCCTCGTCGACCTGTTCCAGCTCGTGAAGAGCGCTTTCCGCGATGTATTTCTCGGGGTCCTGGCTGGCACGCATGATGGCGTCCACATCGTCCTTCATAAGCTTGGGACAGGCGATGAGCTTCATCGTCCCCCCGTTTTCGATCAGCCCGAGAATGCCCCTCGCAGCGATGGCCAAGCTGGCCGACGAGAAGAACCCGGCAAGTCTCGAGTAGGAGATGGACTCGGCCAACGCAGGAACATAGAAGTCACGCAGAATATCGTCTGTGTCGGAAGAGTAGGCCCGCTTGAACCCAAGAGACTTGAGACTCATAGGACGTCATGCCCGCTCGTCAAAGTATCCCCCCGTAGAATATCCTCCGCCTTTGCTGGCAATGACTTACGTCGTTCCCGAATCACGGCCTTCTCGCGCCATCTCGCTCGCACGAAGACAATCGGAACCGCCCTGCGCAAACTGCTTTGCGCCCTTCGGTTCGCCCTGCAAGTCCTCCGGTACACGGGCATCCTCCTTTGGGCTGGTATTATCCGCCAAAGCTACCTTGGCAGCAAGACTCCGCGCCGCCGAAAGTCATCCTGCATTCTGCCGTAATGGGATCGAGCAGAGGAAAGACTTACGACTCAGATTCACGCCAGCCTTTCGTCAATTCTGGGTTGTTCCGCCGAAACTACCCACGGATGGGAGCAGTTCGCCCAACTCGTCCAGTCTGCCACGGTCACCCACCCACCACTCATCACCTATTCAGCCTCTCCAACCAAAGTTCTACTTCGGCTAATTCTTTCTCAGCCCATCCCATTCGCAGCCAATGCCTTACAACCACCATCCCAAGCTCAGATAAAAACGGGACTTGACTTTCCGCAAAAGTATGGTATACTCTATATGGTCTCTCTAGAATCCTCACGCCTTGCTCAAACTCCCCATTTCCCTCATGCGCTCCCCCCTTCTCCCCCCCTCCCCGTGCCAGCCGGAAAGATTATCTGCGCCCCTGCCGAAGGCCCCGAGCGAAGTCGAGGGGTGCCTTTGTGTTCCCTCTCCGAACCTACAGTCTCCAGCCTACGGCCTACCGTCTTCCACGTCCCGTCACCAAACCGTCATCTCCCTACGCTTTTTCCCCCGCGCCTTCGGCCGCAAGGAATCCCCAATGAATCCCAATACCCCCCCGTCAAATGTCGGTCATTTCGTCCTTCCCGCGTCGGAGATCCGACGGCGCCCCAACCCCCAAACCGACGCCGAACCGACGCGAAATTAGCCCCCCGGCTATGTGCCGCTTCGAGCTTTACGGCCCGGTTCACACGCCTCCCGTATCCCTCAGGATCACCTTCGCGCTAGGGCGATCGCCATGTCAGCCAGAATATCTCCCGCCTCGGGCGCCAACTCTCCGACGAGACCCTGGGCATCCTCGGCCTCGGACGCCTTGGCAAAATGGTCGCGGGGTACGGGAAAGCCTTCCACATGCGGGTTCTCGGATGCGACCTCAGATCCATCCGCATCCCGGGCGTCCAGCGCGTCGACTTCAATACGCTCCTGCGGGAGTCAGACGCCGTCTCCATCCACGTCCATATGCTGCCGGAGAACTACCACCTCTTCAACGCCGACGCCTTCGCAAGGATGAAGGACAAGGCGATCCTCGTCAACACCAGCCGCGGAGACATCATCGACGAGACGGCCCTTGTCGAAGCGTTGGAAAGTGGTAAACTCGCCGCCTTCGGGGCCGACGTGCTGCACGACGAGTGGCGTTCCGACATGCGCGAGTCCCCCGTGGTCCGCTACGCCCAGACCCACGACAACGTCATCGTCACTCCACACCTGGGCGGGGCAACGGGAAGATCCCTGTGGGAGGCCCGCGAGTTCTCAGCGAGGAAGCTGGCCCACTACCTCGCCACGGGCGAGGAGCTTACGATGGTCAACGAGGAGAAGGAACGGTCCATGCCCTCGCTCGGGAAGCAGGACTCGGCCCGAAAGGCGCACGCTCGAAGGAGCGCCTCGTGACCGCCAGCCTCTTCGACAGGCTCAAGGCCGGCGACGTCGTCCTGGGCTTCAACGTGATGTTCCCGGCCGCCGGCATCATCGAGTGCGTCGGTCGCGGCTGGGATTGGGTCTGGATCGACGGCCAGCACGGTCAGCACGATTACCGCAGCATCCTGGAGTGCGTTCGGGTGGCGGATTCGCTGGGACTGGCCCCCATTGTGCGCGTTCCCGGACACGACCCGGGGACCATCGGTCGGGCCTTGGACATGAAGCCGGCCGGAATTATGGTCCCGATGGTGAACACCGCCGAGGACGCGCGGGAGATCGTCGCGGCGATGCGCTTCCCGCCTCTCGGCGCCCGTTCCTTCGGAGGACGACGCGTCTGCGACCTGGGGGGACGAGAGTACCACAGGACCGTCGACGCCGAGACCGCGCTCTTGGCCCAAATCGAGACGCCCGAAGGAATCGCCAACGCCGACGAGATCGCCAGCGTGCCGGGCGTGGACGTGCTCTTCTTCGGTCCCGACGACGTCAAGGTGCGCCTGGGAATCCCCATCGACGCGTCCCTTGCGGACTCAAGCGCGCTCTCGGAAGCTCTGCAAGCCGTCGGCCGGGCGGCCGCCGACGCCGGCAAGTTCGCGGGCTGTCCAGCGGGCGACCGTCGCTCATTCGAGCTTGCGGTTTCCCTGGGCTATCGCCTCCTCGTCGGAGGCGCGGACGTGGGCTTCCTGCGCGCCGCCGCCGCCGCGAAAAGGAAGGAGTTCCAAGAGGCCTTGACGGCCCTCCGCAAAGAAGGCTCGGCCGCGGCGCCCAGGCGAGGACAAGGATGCTGACCGCAAAATCCCTCCGCGGGGTGTGGGCTCTCGTCACCACGCCCTGGAACTCCAAGAACGACTTCGACGAGGAAGTGTTCCGGCACGACGTCGCCTGCCAGTGCCGGTCGGGCGTCCACGGACTTTACACCACGGGAAGCTCCGGCGAGTTCTTCGCACTGGACTTCGAGGAGTTCCGACGTCTTGTGGACGTCTTCCTCGACGAGGTGAAGAAGACGCGCACCCCCCACCAGATCGGCTGCGGGGCCGCCGACACGCGCGGTACGCTGCGGCGGGTCGAGTGCGCGGTCGAGCGAGGCGCACAGGCGCTCCAGATCGTCTTCCCCTACTACATCGAGCTCACGAGAAGGGAGGCCTTCGCCTTCCTCAAGGACGTCGCGCGCGCCGCCGGCGCCGTGCCCCTCGTCCACTACAACTCCCCGTATGCAAAACCCATTCTGGAAGCCGATGACTACCGCGCGCTGGTCCAAGAAGTCCCCACGATCATCGGAACCAAGCTCCCCTCGCGGGGGCCCCTGTGGTTCGCCGCCATATGCGAGAGAGTTCCCGAGCTCAGTCATTTCACGGGGGAGTATGCGTTCGTCGCGGATTTCGCCGCCGGCGCGCGCGGGATCTACTCGTGGCTGGCGGTCACAAATCCGCGTCTCGCCGTCGCCTGGCACGACGCTTGCGCGAAGGGCGACTACTCTCGGGCCATGGAGATCCAAGTGCTCGTGAACCGCTACAAGATTCACGTCAAGTCCGCCTGGCGGGGGCAAAGCGACGCGGCGGTCAACAAGGCCGATGCGGCCCTGAACCCGAGCATTCGAACCCCCCTGCGCGTGCGGTCTCCGTACGTATCCTGCACGCGGAAGGACCTCGAACGCGCCCGCCGATGGGCCCGGAAGAACTTCCCCGAACTGCTGGAGCTTTGATATGACATCCGAGTCCCTGAGGATGATGAAGCTGCCCGCGATCGACGTGCATGGACACATCGGCGTCGTTTCGGATCCCACGCCTTCCGATCTCGGGTTCTTCTCCGTGCCGGTCGTGGAAGTCGTCAGGCGCGCCGCAGCGTGCGACATCGAGATCACCTGCGTGAGCGACGCCGGCGCATTCAGCCGGCGGCGGGCGCGGACCGACGTTCTGGCCGCCAACCGACGAGCCCGGAAGGCCGCTGAGCGGCATGAGCGCCTGCGCTTCTACGCCGTCCTTGACCCGAAGCAGAAGGAATGTTGGAAGCAGGTCAACGAGCTTCTGCAACATCCCCGCTGCGTCGGGGTTAAGCTGCATCCCCGCTGGAGCCATTGGAGTCTGGACCGCTACGGCGAGCGGATCTTCGCGTTCCTGGCGGAGCGCCGAGCCGTCGCCATCACGCACACGGGCAATCCGGGGGACGAGCCTGAACGCTTCATCCCCTTCGCGGACCGTTTCCCGGAGGCGCGCCTCATCCTCGCCCACCTCGGGCATGACGAGGAGGGCGGCGCGTACGATCTCCAGATCAAGGGGGTGAAGAAGTCCCGACAGGGCAACGTCTGGACGGACACCTCCTCGTCACGGTCGATCACGGCGAAGCTGATCGAGCGCGCCGTTCAAGAGATCGGCGCCGACCGGCTCCTCTTCGGGACCGACACGCCCCTGTACTTCGCCGCCATGCAGAAGGCGCGCATCGCTTACGCCGACATCCCCAAGCGCGACAAGGTAAAGATCCTCCGCGGCAACGCGCAGGCGCTTCTTCGACTGTAACGGAGCGACAAGATGGCCGTGAGAAGGGAACTCGCGTTCCCCCTATCCGAATACCGGCGCAGGGCGCTCCGCGTCCAGGAGGAGATGGCGCGTAGAAACATCGACCTCATGCTCGTGACGACCCTCGCCAACGTCTGTTACCTCACGGGCATCGAGAGCATCGCGCCTCACAAATACTGGCTCGCCGTCGTGCCGCGACGCGGAGATCCCATCCTCCTCTGCGAGGATTTCGAGAGCCACAACGCTCTTCTAGGCTCATGGATCCCGGACATCTGCACGTATCCGGGACGGAGCGATCCCATCCTCGAAACCGGCAGATTGGTGAGGAAGCTCGGCGTGCGATGCGGCAGGCTGGGCGTGGAACTGAACGCCCTCTCCTCCTTGTCAGCTCAAGGATATCTCAAGTTGAAGGCGGCGCTTTCGGGCAATCGGCTCGTGGACGCGACGGATTGCGTCACGAGCGTCATGGCGATCAAGTCCGAGCTCGAGATCGCCTGCCTCCGTCGGGCGGGTACGATCACGGGCGCCGCCATGCGGGCGGGGGTCGCCGCTGTCCGGGAAGGAGCCACAGACAACGACGTCGCCGCGGCCGCCTACAGGACGCTCATTTCCAAAGGCAGCGAGTTCCCCTCCTACCCGGTCATCGTGACTACCGGCGGACGCAGCAGCGTCCCCCACTCCACCTTCAAGCGCGTTCCAATCGGGCGGGGAGATCCGGTCTTCATGGAGATCGGCGCCTGCGTCCACCGCTATTCCGCCCCGATGTTGCGCACGGCTGCGCTCGGCCGTCCTCCGGCAAGCCTGCGCAAGATGACCCAGGCGTGCGTCGACAGCGTGAGCGCGCTTCTCGAGAACATCCGCGCGGGTGCCCTCGCCGGGGATGTCGCCGCCAAGTCTGAAGTGCTTCTCAAAGGGCTCCCGGCCCGCATCGTCTGGCACGGATACTACGGATACAGCGTCGGCCTGGGCTTCCCGCCGACATGGGCGGACCATCGCAGCCTCATCATCCGCCTCGCAAGCCCGGACATCCTCCAGGCGGGCATGGTCTTCCATCTGAGCACCTCCCTGCGGGACGTCGGCCGATATGGAGCAACGTGCAGCGAGACCGCCGTCGTGCGGGAGAACGGTTGTGAGGTCTTGACCGCGCTGCCGCGCCGGCTCTTCCTGCGCTGAAGCTTCACACGCCTTAGAAGACGGGGAAGACCCGTGCCCATGTCCACGAGAGAAAGAATCCTCGCCGTCTTCCGCGGCGAAACTCCCGACAGAGTCCCGTTCACGCTGGACCTTTCGCACTGGTTCTACCATCGGAACCGACTCCCGTGGGACCTGAGTCGGAGCTTCGACGAACCCGAGCACGCCCTGATCGACTTCCACAAGAAGGTTGGCGCCGGCTTCTACATCCCGAACCTCGCGTCGTTTTTC
>JAZDKG010000093.1:0-3337 GCA_043803205.1 Planctomycetota bacterium | reverse complement strand
ACGACGGGGTCGCGGTCCTGTATTCGCCCGCGAGCATGTTATTGGCGAATCTTTCGAGGGAGCTGCCGCAGAGGTGGGACAGTTTCGCCGGCGTGTGCATGATCTTTCCCGAGAGCAATTTCCAGTACCGCTACATCTATCCCACGGAGCTGGAGGCGGGGGCGCTCATGCGCGGGAACTACCGCGTGCTGTACTTGCCGTACTGCCAAGCGCTTTCGCCGAAGGAGGTCCGCGAGATCCGCGTGTTTGTGAGCGAGGGCGGGGTGGCGCTGGCGGACCTTCGTCCGGGGGTCGCCGACGGGCACGGGAAGCCTTACGAGAGGGGAGCGCTTGACGACGTGTTCGGCGTGAGGCAGGACACGGGGAAGGCTTTGGCCTCAGGAGGGGTGGTGAAGCTTTCCGGGCGCATCGGGGCGGTTGAGGGGGAACTGCCGTTCGCGATGACGGACCGGTCGGTCGCGGTCGCTGGGGGGCGGGCGCTGGGGTCGGCGGGGGAGGCGCCTGCGGTGATCGTCAATGATTTCGGAGCCGGAAGGGGCATCCTCCTCAACTTCGCGATCTCGGACTGGGTCCTCGACAAGCTGATGCCCGCGAGTCACACGGCGATCCGTTTCGCGGACGACGAGTCGGCGGAAGGGGCGGCGGGGCTCATCCAAGGGCTTCTTGCGGAGGCGCGGGTGAAGCCCGCGGTGGAGATGACGCCGAGCGTGCCGGGGTGTCATCTTTATCGATTCAAGAAGGACGGGGTGCTCCTCCTGGGGCTGCTCCAGGAGATTCCGCCTTTTCTTCCCGGGGTCGGTGCGCGGCCGATGGATGAGCTCGATCAGATTTCGGCGACCCGGTCGGCGGAGGTGACTTTGGAGCTCGACGCGGAGAGGCACGTGTATGACGTTTTCGCCGGGCGGTATCTCGGCGAGATGCGCGAGGTCAAGCGGACGGTGAAGCCGGGTGTGCCTCAGCTCTTGGCGGCGCTCTCGTACCGGGTAGAAGGCGTGACGCTAGCGCTTGGAAACGATGCGCCGAAGCAGGGGGAGGAACTTTCGATCACGGCGACGGTCAAGACAGATGGGGCGCCTGCGGGGCTTCACGTTTTGAGGCTTGAGTTCACCGATCCCGAGGGGAAGGTGGTGAAGGAGTATACGCGCAAGGTGTGCGCCGAGGGGGGGCGATGGGCGGGGAGCATCCCGCTCAGTCTCGATGAGAAGCCGGGGGAATGGAAGGTGAGAGCGTATGACGTGGCGACGGGGGTGACGGGGGAGGCAGAGTACCGCGTGATCTCCAGAGATTAGGCCAGAGGGCTGGGTGAAGGGCACCAGAGCAAGAGGCCGGGCCATGCTCGGAAGCGGCGGGGCACATGACGCATTCGCGGGCGCCCGTGAGTTTGGTGGCCGCGGAATCAGAGGTGGAATCGGCTATGGAGGTACCATATGAGAAAGCTGGAAGATCGTGAAGTGGACTATATTCGCTGGCAGAACTACGCATTCCAGTTCTACCTGGCCAGTAGGCTTCTCTGCTTGGAGCCGGGCGAACTATGGAGCGCCGCCGTCTTCTGCGGACAGCAGGCATTAGAAGACCTGCTGAAGGCCACACTGGTCTACCACAATCGGGGGTTTGCACCGAAGGAGGCTGGTCACGACATCAAACGAATGCTGACCATGGTAAAAGAGCAGGTTCCTAAGGGGAGCGAAGCGGATATTCCTCCATACTTCTTTTTCGACCGGAGGTATCAAGAGGCATCCAGGTACCCCCGTGAAGACGGGGTAGGTTTCGCAATTCCGGCCACCTTCCTAGAGGATCTCGATCTATCGTTTGCGGCCATCCTCGGGCTTGTCCCGTTTCACTTCAACTCGGAGCTTGTCCATTCATTACGGATGCAAGATAAGCAAACCGAATTAGAGAAGGCACATTGCGCGATCCTGAAACGGAACAATCAGGAAATCACGACGATCAGGAAAGCAGTCGAACGTTTCCTCTAGGGGACGCCAACGAGTCTTGGTGGTGTGATCCAAGATCGCTCCGAGTACCCTGATCGCGCTTGTCTGTGAAGTAACTGGACTCAAAGCGGATTCCAGAGGGTCTCCCGCGGATCATGTTGGGTGCGTCTTCCCTGTCTCCGCCGGGGTCTTCGCACTGGCAAGCCCGGGGCGAACTCTTGTGACCTGCTAGTCCGCCGTCGTCCCGCCTGACCGTCTAACCAAAGCATGCTCTCTCGTTGCACCTGAGGCAAGATCCTCGATCAGGGAAGTCAGCCCTTTAGTGCCCCGAGGCTGAGGCCCTTGAGGACCCAGCGCTGGAGGAAGACGAAGACGGTGATGACGGGGACGACTGAGATCATGACGGCGGCCGCTTTGGCGGCCTGGAGAGGCATGGACTCGACGGGGAACATCTGGATCGCCAGGGGTACGGTCATCTTCGCTTCGCTCTCGAGGAACACGTAGGGCCCGACGAAGTTGTTCCAGGAGCCCATGATGGCGAAGAGGCCGACGGTGGCGAGCGCCGGGAGGGACAGGGGCATGATGATCCGCCAGAAGATCCCCCATTCGCTGCAGCCGTCGATGAGGGCGGCCTCCTCGATCTCCTTCGGGACGCTTTTGAACCAGTGTGAGAGGAGGTAGATGGTGAAGGCGCCTGCGCCCGGGATCATGAAGATCGCCAGCGAATCGTAGAGCCCCAGCGACCGGTAGAGGATGAACTGGGGGATCATGGTGGTCTGACCTGCGAACATCATGCTGCTCAGGAAGAAGAGGAGGATCCACTGGTGCCCGAAGCACTGTCGGCGGCCGATGGCGTAAGCGGCCATGGCGCAGACGAGCACGGTGCCGGTCGTCCAGACGATTGAGACCATGAGAGAATTACGGAAGGCGGCGCCGAGCTTGCCGGCGCGCCAGCCGACGAGGTAGTTGGTCCAGTGGAAGCGTTTGGGGATGAAGTCGGGGCCTGCGGGGGACATGTCGTCGCCGAGGGAGGGGCACTTCAGGGACGCCGTAAGCACCACGAGGAAGGGGAGGATCGTGGTCGCGCAGGCGAGAACGAGGAGGGCGTGGATGATGACGATGCGCAGGCGGGGGCCGATGATAGGACGCCGCCGTTCCCGGCGCTTCGACCCTTCATTTGCGGCGGGGGCGCTCACGTGATCTCCACCTTTCGCGAGATCTTGAGGTTGAGGGCGGTAAGGATGAGGACGACGACAGCGAGAGCGAGCGACATGGCCGAGGCGTAGCCGATGTGTCCGTAGCGGAAGCCCTGCTCGAAGATGTGGAGCATCACGACATAGACGCCCTCGCGGATCTTGGGGTTCCCCATGACGATGACCTGATCGAAGATGCCGAACATCCCG
>JAZDKG010000092.1:0-7952 GCA_043803205.1 Planctomycetota bacterium | reverse complement strand
CATCCGGACCGGTTCTTTGACTCCTGGGACGGCTTCCTCGCCGGCCTCCTCGACGTGCGCGGCGGCGGTCTCTCCGGAAAGAAGGGCGCCGGCGAGCTCCTCGACTTCCTCGGTGGAGGCGGGGGGACCGCCTGCGGGCTTCGTGGGCGCGAGCTGGGCGACGGTCACGACCGCGACGTCGCCGAGCGTCTCGTGCGTGAGCGTGCGTCGCCGGACGGCGAAGCGTCGGCTGTCGGCAAGCTGGAACCCGAGCGAGCGCGCCTCCTTCGCCACGAGCGTGCGAACGGCGGAAAGGTTGCGCACATTCTCGCCCATGTTGAGCGCGCAGCGGACGGGGAGCGACGCGCCCGGGGACGCGCCGGTTGTCCTCTCGATGATCCGCTCCAGGACCCCGCCCGGCTTGGCGATCCCCCGGGCCGCTAGACGCGCCTCTTTCGGATCGGCCAACGCCTTCTCCGCAAGGACGACGATGAGGACTGGTCTCTCGTGGGGAGCGATAGCCATGTCGCGTCTTCAGCCTGTGCGCCGCAGAGGAGGAATGGAAGACCGCTGAAAGGTACCGGGGCGCGCGCTGCGCGTCAAGGCGGACGGCGCGGGACGCACTCACAGGATCCAGGTCGTGACCTCGTCCACGCCCTTACGCGAAGGCGGGCGGGGCGGAGGGGAGCCGTAGCCGAGCACGATCCCGTCCACGATGGTCACTGACGCGCCGATGCGCAGGCGCTCCTTCCACTTCCGCAGACGGTTGACGAGGGTGGACCAGCCGACGTAGCACGAAGAGAGTCCAAGTCCGTGTGCGGCGAGCATCAGGTTCTGTGCGGCGAGGGTGCAGTCCTTTTGAAACGTGGAGGAGCTTGCGCGGTCCGCGCCGATGAGGACGAGCACGGGGGCGCCGTTGAGGAGCGTTTCGCGGAGGCTGCGGAAGACCTGCTTCCCCTTGCCGTCCCGCAGTTGCGGGACGATCGGTCCCAGGAGCCAGAGCATCTTCCGGAGGCGGGCGCCTTCGGCGTAGAGGTCGCGCTCAAGCTCGCGGAGCGTCGTCGGCCGGCCGATGACCCAGAACCGGACGGGCTGCAGGTTCTGCCCCGAGGGGGCGAGGAGCGCGGCTTCAAGGACCTGTACGAGGGTTTCGCGGCTGACGGGTCGGTCGTCGTAGGTGCGGACGCTGCGTCTTTCCCGGATGGCTTGCATGAGGTCCATCGGCGGCTCCTTCCTTTATTATCTATCTAGCGCCCACTTCCCGGAGTTTCGCCTGTGCGGCGGCGTTGAGCTCGCTTGCCGCCTGCGCCGGCTCGATCTTTCCCTCGACGACGTCGGTGACGGCGCGCTCGATGAGCCTGCGGACGCTCTGCCAGCCTGGGGCGCGCGGCTCGGAGGCCGCGAACTCCAAGGCGTCGAAGGCGCGACGGTTGCGCTCATTTTCGGCGAAGAAGGCCGCGATGGAAGGCACCTCGACCGCCGAGGAGCGCACGGGGAGGTATCCCGTCCGCGAGGCCCAGAGCGCCGTCACCTCCCGGCTCGTGAAGTGCTTGAGGAACTCCCACGCCGTTCGCTCCTTGTCGGGGGCGCTCCGGAACATGCACACGTTCCCCCCGAAGAGGACCGTGCGCCTGGGGGCACCCTTGGCGCCGGGGAGCATCGCCATATCCCAGCGGAAGGAGTCGCCGACGAGCTCCTGGACGAAGGGGCGATGGGCGCTCGAGCGGATTGTGAATGCCGCGCGCCGGTTGACGAAGTCGAGCCGGTCGTCGTAGGAGTTGTAGGCCGTGGGCTTGAGGAGACGCTCCTGCGCCATCGTGCGGAGGATTTCGAACGCCCGGACGCCCTGGGGGGCGTCGAAGTAAGTCGTCTTCTCGTCCTGTGCGATTAGGGGGCCGCCGCAGCTCAGGACCATGGCGTCGAAGGTGCTGGCGTCCACGGAGAGCGCGTAGGCGGGGATATCGAACTTGACGCGGATGGCGCGGCAGGCCTCGATCAGGTCCTCCCACGTTTGCGGGAAGGAGGCGCAGCCCACTGCTTCAAAGATCTCGCGGTTGTAATAGACCATGAGGACGCTCTTCGTGAAGGGGAAGGAGTAGATGCGGTTGCCGTGGTTCGGGTAGCGGTTGCTTGCCAAGAGCGCTGGGAAGATGTCGGCGCGGCTTTCCGTGGAGAGCCCAGCTTCGGGGTCAGCGAGGCAGTCGTCGAGCGGCACCACTACGTCGGAGGCGAGGTATTCCGTCACCATGCTCTCGTATGCCGTGGCGAGGGTGGGGAGACCCCCGCCCTTGATCGCGAGCGAGCACTTGCGGAACACATCGTCGTAGGAGCCCACGAACTGGAGCTCCACCTTGCCCGAGGTCGAGCGGGAGTTGAAGTCGTCGACGATGGTCTGGAGGAGCTGAGCGTAGTCGTCGCGCAGGGTGTGCCAGAAGACGATATCCCCTTCGCGGCGCTGCGAGGGGCCGGGTCCTCTTGTGCAGCCGGCGAGAGCCGCTGTCGCGAGGACGAGCGCCAAGATGCAGAGCCCCTTATTCCTTGATGCCACCGCTGACCCCCTGCACGAAGACGCGCTGGGCGCATAGATAAAGGATGATCGTCGGGAGGACCGTGATGGTCGCCGCGGCCATCATGAAGTTATAGCGAGCCACCTCGCTGTCAAGGAAACTCCTGAGGCCGATCTGCACGAGGTAGTAGCGCTGGTCGTCGGTGACGAGGAGCGGCCAGGTGAAGGCGTTCCATGAGCCGAGGAACGCGAAGACGGCCACGGTGACGACGGCCGGCGCCGTCAGCGGGACGCCGACGTGTCGAAGGAACGCGAAGGTCCCGCACCCGTCGATGCGCGCGGCGTCGAGGTAGTCCCGAGGAAGCCCGGCGAAGTGCTGGCGCATCAGGAAGACGCCGAAGGCGCCCGCGACCCACGGGAGGATAAGCGCGGTGAACTCCGGGAGCCACCACGTCCGCAGTCCCTCCTGTCCGAGGAGAAGCTTGAGCTGTTTCACGATGAGGAAGTTCGGCAAGAGCGTGACCTCGAAGGGGATCATCAGCGTCCCGAGGAAGAGGATGAAGAGGAAGCGCTTCGCGGGGAACTGGAGGCACCCGAACGCGTACCCGGCGAGGATGGAGGTCGCCAGCGTCCCCAGCGTCACGAGGACGGCCACAAGGGCGGTGTTGAGGAGGTAGCGTCCGAAGGGCGCCTTGCGCCAGACGGCGGCGAAGTTCCCTGCCGTCACGTCAAGCCGGTGGGAGAGGCCTTTCCAGATCCCGTCATTCTCGGCTGAGACGGAGGGGAAGAGGCGTGGCGGGACCTCGCTCGTCTCGCGATCGGTCTTGGCGGCGGTGGAGAGCATCCAGAGGAAGGGGAAGAGCATCAGCAGCGCGAGCGTCGCCAGCACCGCGTGCTTCAGGAACCCGAGAGCGTGTTTTGCCGGCGCGCTCATCGGTAGTGCACCCTCGGCCCGACCACACGGAACTGGATGGCCGTAAGCAGAAGCAGGATGAGAAAAAGCATCGTGGCGACGGCCGCCGCGAAGTTGTAGTCGTGCTCCTGCCAGATCTGCTCGAAGATGAGAAGCGCGACGTTTCGGGCGCTCTGGTCCCACTGGCTCGGGGCCATGATGAAGATGTGGCTGAACGCTTGGAACGACGAGATCGTCATGACGACGCACAGGAGGAAGGTCGTGGGGCCCAGCAACGGGAAGGTGATCTTCCAAAGGATCGTCCACGATCCGGCGCCGTCCACCCGGGCGGCCTCGTAGAGCTCCCTGGGGATCCGCGAGAGCCCCGCGAGGAAGACCACGACGTTGAACCCCAGCGACTGCCAGACGGCGAAGGCCATGCACGTGACGAGGGCCACGCTCGGGCCCGCGAAGGGAAGCGGAGCCGCCAGGCCTAGCTTCCCCCACAGGATCTCGAAGACCCCGCGCGATTCCTCCGTCCAGGGGACGGGATTGGTCCCGAAGCGCGCGAGCAGGGAGTTGGCGATCCCCCATGCTTCGCGGTGGAAGATCCAGCGCCAGGCGGCGGCGGCGGCCACCGCGGAGGTCGCGAAGGGGAGGAAGTAGATCGTGCGGTAGATCGCGCGCCCGCGCAGCTCGCCGCTCAGGAGCACCGCTACCAGAAGCCCGAGCCCTAGCGACACGGGCACGACCCCCGCCGCATAGTAGGCGGTGACGGAAAGCGCCTGGAGGAAAGGAGCCGTCCCGCGATCGCCGTCCGGGGCGGCGCGCAGGCACTTGCCGTACTGATCGAGGGTCCAGCCGCCCCCGTCCGACGCGCGAAAGGACAACACCCCGACGTAGAGAAGCGGGACGATGTGGAAAGCGAGGAGGACCGCCAGGGCCGGCAGGATCAGTCCCAGGCCTAGGAACGCTTCGCCCTTCTTCGCGCGCGAGGTTCTCATATGGCCTATGCCTTGACGTTCGCGGAAGGAAAAGCGAAGAGGGCCCTCACCTTGTGCAGCTCCGTGCTCACAGGCGCTCAGACGCGGGGCCGCTTGAAATAGAAGTGCACCTCGGGCGTCTGGGTGCGGGACTCGTGGATGATCGCGACCAGCTCCCAGCCTTCTTCGCCCAGGCGGTTGATCTCATCGAGATCGACGTGGTGCATGCGTCCGCGGTCCGCGACCAGCATGTACTCCCACCGGCCTGCGGCCGGCGCAGCGGGCGTTCCCTCGACTTCCTCGAGCATCTCAGTCTCCTCCTATCAATCTGCGCAGATCCGGGTTTCCCTCGAGCGCGAGGTTTGCCGGCCGGAGGGAAACTCCCCTGTAGAACACCTCTCCCGGAATGCCCCTGTCCAGCGCGCTCAGCTCGATGAGAAGCTCGCCGCCTTGCGCCTCCGAAGGCAGCGCGGCGAAGAACGAGAAAGTCCGCCCGTCGTGCGCGACCCACCGGAACGCGCGCAGGCGCCTCGACGACGCGCCATCGCGCAGCAGCAGAAGATCGACCTGTCCCATCAGCGGTCCCGGGGACCTCCCCCAGAAACTAATCTCACAGGCGTCCGAATGCAACAGGCCGTCCGCGTCGATCCGCGCGACGGCGGAAAGGATATGTCCTTCGGGGGTGCGCAGGACGCGGATCGCCCGCTGTCGTCCCTGAGGCACGAGACGGTCCGCCGGGAGGTTCCGGCCGTCAGGCGTCTGCCAGGGGAAGTTCGCGGGATCGGCGAGGAGGTCGTCCCCGTCGGGGCGCGCGCCCAGGCTGCGCAGGTATTCGTCGATGTGGAAGTTGCACAGGCACGGCGCGTCGGGGGGCGGGGCGAGGTGACAGACCAGGCGCTGGTCCTCGTCACGTCCGAACTCTTCGACGGTGAGCCAGCCGTTCCGGCGGTACATGTCGAAGTTGGCCCGGGCCGTCGCGCTTGGGCCGGGGAGACTCGCCGGCGAGAGATACAGCCAGTCCACGGACATCTTCGCCAAGCGGCGGAAGCACGTCTCGTAGAGGGCGATGAAGAGATCGTCCTCACGCTCCAGGATCACCCCCTTGGGAAAGCCCAGCGCGTAAGCGTTGTCGGGCGAGGGGTTGGGGATCCCGGTGTAGGAGGAGGCGGACGCTGCGACGGGCTCCTCCGTGAAGAAGGTGTCTCGCGGGCCGGCGTGGCGCGCAAGCCAGTCCAGCGCCTCGAAATCCGTCGCGGTGAGGGCGAGGCGGTCCTTCACCGGTCCAGCGGCCGCCCGATCCACCCGCGATGAGGCATAGAGACGGCTGACGAGGAAGGTCGCTCCCGGCGCCGCCGCCGTCGCGATCACGACCGCCGCGAGGACGGTCGTGAGCCTCGCACGCCTCTGCTTTGCCGGCCGCTGCGCGAGAAGCCAGGCCGCTGCAAGCGCTCCCGCAACGTAGGAGACCGTGAAGAACTTGATGATGTCCCAGGTGCGATCGTAGTAGAAGAGATGTCCGGGCAGGAGCGCCCCGACGGCCAGCGTTGCGGCGAAGAGGGCGAAGTCGCTGCGCCGGCGGACCGCCATCACGAGCGCCGGCACGAGGAGCAGAAGCGTCCACCCCTGGGAGGCGATCATCCACGCGAGGTTCGGCCACAGGGATCCCCCGGCGAAGCCCGGCGTCTGTCGCACATGGAGGCCGGTCTCGAGCGCGGTGGTGCGGACGAAGAAGCCGCCGCTAAGTCCCGCCAGCGCGAGCCCCGGCAGAACGATCTCCGCGGCGTAGTACAGCAGTTTTCGCGGCTGAAACGCCCTCGCCGCGGCCGCCACGAGAGGGAAGGCGAGCAAGCCGCAAGCCAGGATCACGAAGAGACAGATCTGCGCCAGCGCAAGGACGCCGAGGAGCACCGCCAGGACCGGCACAAGCGCCAGGCGATCCTCGCGCAGGAGACGCACGTAGAGGTAGACGCACGCTAGGAACACGGGCAGACCCAGCGCGAATGGGTGCTGAAAGAAATACGAGAGCATGTTGGGGTTGACGGGGGCGCCGAAGATTCTCGCGCCCTCCTGCGTGAAGGCGCGCAGGATCGATCCCTCGAATGCCTTCATTGGAAGGAAGAGGAAGCTCAAGCCGCCCCCCATAGAGCAGAGGCCGGCGGCCGCCCAACCCGCCAGCACGTTCCCCGTCATCTCGAAGGTCGTGGCCCACGCGACGAGGAAGAGCGTCGCGAAGAGGACGACGGAAAGGATGTCGATGGCGCTCTCGGCGCTCATTGGGCCCAGGCGCGTGAAGATCGCCGCCAGCGCGTCGAAGCCGTAGTGGTACCGGTAGGGCACCTCGGGGAAGGGGAGGTAGACGGGGGGGTAGACCCCGCGGGCAATCAGGTTGGTCACGGAGAGATGTCCCGTAACGGCGATTTCGTCGTGGAAGTCCGTGGACCAGGCGAGCAATCCGACCGCCGTAGTGAGCCCGGCCGTCGCGAAGAGCAGTGCCGCCCGCGTCCCGGGCGACAGTCCTTCGAGGCCCGTTGCGTCCTTGCGGGCGCGCAGGAAGAGGATCGCCGCCGCGCAGGCGCCCAGCGCCGCAATCCACGAGATGAGCAGCGCCCGGTCGAAGTCGCGGACCGCCCGTCCCGCCAGGTTCACGAGGAGAAGAGCGCCGACGAGGGTGAAAATCGCCCAGAGCGCCGCGGCGGTCAGGCGCAGCCTGGGTTTCACGACGCGCAGGACGACAACAGCCGAGAGGCCGCCGAAAGGCGCCAGGTACCCGATCAGCCACAGGGGGTTGGCGGTCATGGGGCGCTGCTCGCGCTAGGGCAAGAGCCTATCCCAATAGCCGGATCTGGGCGCGTTGGGAGCGCCGAGAGGTCGGATGCAAGGCGCGACGACGACGGCGTATCAGAACTGAGATACGCCGAGGAGTTGTAACGCAACAGACGACCTCTCGCCGCCCCAACCCCTGCTCGCCGAGGTCGCGCAGGCGAGCTTCGGGCCGCGGGCGGTTGCGTCGCACGCCTGCGTCGCTCGTCGTTGCCGTGTCGCACTCCTGACACGGCTGCCTCCTCGCTCCTTGACCTGCTCGCAAGCGCCACGCGGCGCGTCCGAGCCCGGTTATTGGGATAGGCTCTAGGCGCGGCGGATGCATGGAAGTGAAGATCTCGCGGGCTCCGCCGTCAATCCTGCGTATAAAGTTCGTTGAAGTAAAGCACGAAGATCGGTTCCACGACGGCGGATCCGGGCTGAAGCTGGAGCATTGTGTCCTCAGCCATCAAGTCGAGGGACTTCTTGATCGTTCGGCCCGCGTCCGAGAAGGTCTTCACCGTCCCGTCCAGGAAGAGGACGTTGTAGGAGGCGTCGTGGTTCTGCAGGAACACGCGTTCCGTCGGCAGCACGATCTGGGGCGGCACCTCGTTGTTGAGGTACTCGATCGCGCAGGGGAATGAGCCGCCGAGGCTGTCCGAGATGTAGGCGTCGTTGGCATGGCTCTTGAGGCGAAGCGCGTTGTAGCTTGCATCCGCGTCGGCGCAATCGGTCCAGATCCCGTCGGGCGGCACCAAACGCATCCAGTAGTTCGTGTAGATGTACCGGCCCC
>JAZDKG010000091.1:0-2612 GCA_043803205.1 Planctomycetota bacterium | reverse complement strand
CCTCCGCATCGGTCGCCTCCACGCGCAGAACCTCTCCGATGAGAGGAAGCAACTCTTTCCCCCCCCGCGACTGCGCCGCCGCCGCATATCCCGCGCACGCGTTCAGCGCCTCGCCCCGGAACGATACTCCGAAAAGTCTCGCAAGCCGGAAATCCCGCATCTCTTTTCCAACCCCGTCGTGAAGCGACGTCCGCCCCGTCGCGACAAGAACCCCTCCCCTCCGCACGAAACCCTCCAGCGCCTTCGCCGCCCTCTCCGAAATCACCCCCGCGTTCGGCAGCACCAGCACCTTGAACCCCCTCAAGCTTTCCTCCCGCAGGTCGCCATCCAGCACCACCTGGAACGGAACGGCGAGGTCCAGAAGCGCCCGGAACGCCCCCTGATAGCGCCCCTCGTAGTTCTCCCTCACGCTCTCCCGTCCGAGCCACTCGGCGCTCTCCCGGCTGTAGAGAATCCCCGCGTAAGGCAGCTCCTCCCATCCCGCGAAGGCGTCCTCGTTCTTCTCGACCACCGAGAACGCTCTGCGGATCGCCCTTCTCCCCGACATCTCCGCGTGCTTCTCCGGCAGCAGCGTCCATACGACCGGAACCCCGTTGTTCGCGATGACCTTCGCCGCCTTCAGCTCCAGCTCCGTCCCCGGGCACGAGAGGACCATCCACGGGAAAGGCGCATACTCCACCCACATCCACGGGCGTCCCCCAACGGCCCGCCCGAACTTCGCCGTTTGGTTGATGTAGCTGGCAAGGTCCTCGTTCAAGCCCCGCGTCGCGCACTCGTAGTGCAGCGCGTCCGCGTCCTCGATCATCTCCTCCTGCCGGCACCCGACCCGCCTCACGCACCCGTGCAGGTATGTCCCCCGGTTGAACACGAGGAGCGTTCCCGGCGAAGCCCTGCGCACTCTCGACGCAACCCTCCGCCACAGCGCCCTCTGATGCCCGTAATGCCACGCCAAATACCTGCGGAACGCGCGCGAATCGAAATCCGCTTCCTTCGGGACCTCGTTTCCCGTCGCCTCCCGATACGCTGCCCTGCACCCTTCGCACCGGCAAAGCAATCCCCCCATGAAGTTGTCCACGTACAAGCACTCCGGCTGATACTTCCGCGCGACCTCCTCCGCAATCGAGAGGAAATAGTCGAGATAGGGCGACGAGTTGCACATGTTCCAGAGCCAGCCCTGATGCGCCTTTCTCCCCCGTGCATCTCGCCGCACCCACTCGGGATGCTTCTCCCCCATGATCGGATCGAACCCCGAGTTCACGTAGACCACAAGATGCAGCTTCGCCCGCCGGCACGCCTCCATAAGCTCCGCTAGGAAATCCCTCTCCTCGAGCCCCCTCGCCCTTGGCGCGATCGCGCTCGCATAGTACGCGGTCCCCTGGTGGCTGAACGCCCCGAACCGGATCGTGTTCGCTCCGCTCGCTCGCGTGCCGCGCGATCTCCTCCGCTCGCACCTCCTCCCCGACGAAATCATAGAACGTCGGCTCAATCGCCACCACCCTCCCCCGCGATAAGACCGCATCCCTTCCTCGCATCGCCGCAAGCTCCTTTTTCATTCCGTCCAATCCTTCCCTCGTCCGGGAACCCTCCCGCATGGCCCAACCAAACGCTCAAAAGCCTACCACGTGCTTCCTGTCCCCGCGACTCTCCAATTGATGATACCGCGCGTCATGCCCGCTGACCCGCCCCTTGTGTTCCGCCGCCCCTCCAGCTACAAACATCCCTGACGCTTCCCACCCCTCCCTCTTTCAGGAGGAACAACCATGCGCCCCCTCTTCATCGTCGCGGGAAAACTCCTCGCACTTGTCTTCATCCTATGGGCCGTCAGCGCCGTTGGCCTTCTCGTGCATGCCCTGACCTACCTGGCTCAACCCCCTGCCGAGGATTGGACGGTGCGAGCCATGCGAGTTCAAGTCGGAGCATCGTCCGTGCATGTCATTCTGTGTGTGGGGATGTCGTACCTGCTCCTCTTTCGCACGACATGGCTATCACGCGTACTGCACCTTCAAGAGGAAACGCTTCCAGCCGGACGGCTCGAGCACGACAACTTCCTGTTTTCGGGAATGCTCCTCATTGGAATCTATGTAACCGTCGTGGCTCTACCGAAGTTGGTGGCCGCACTATCGGGATACGTCCTTGACTCCCTCACGCCAAGTGGATCACGGAGGATGCTTTCCAACACCAGCATCGGGAACCTCACGAGAGAAGTTCTCAGCGTGGTCCTCGGCACGATCTGCCTTCTCCGCCCCAACTGGGTTATGCGTCTTATCGCTAGGTACTCACGCCCTCCCCTCGAAGGCGGCGCGACCCCGTAGACAACCCGCATAACTGGCGAAACCGCTATCCTCGCTTGGGCGGCCAATCCACCGGCACATTCCATCGCAGGCAATGGGAGACGATGTCCTCGTTCACCGTCGGTGTCTCACGGAAGTACCGCGCGTAATACCCCGTGATGACGCTCCCGTCAGGCATGAGGATGCTCCTAGGGTGCCCGCCGTAGTTGTCCCAGCTCGCATACGCTAGCATCAGGAAGTTCTCAAGGTCCCACGTCTTCCCTTGGTCGCGCGTCGCGATCGCCTGGCATCCGAACGGGAACTGACGGTTCCCGTAGATGA
>JAZDKG010000090.1:0-3599 GCA_043803205.1 Planctomycetota bacterium | reverse complement strand
CGAGCGCGTCAAGGCGCTGGGGCGTGAAGAGCTTCGCCTGTGTCTCCAGATCGCGCCATCCGTTGCCCGCAATCGACGGATCGCGGTTGACCCAGGCGTCCTCCAAGCCTTCCCAGTACCGCTTCATGGGCTGGGCCGCGTCACCGAACATGCCGGTGAAGAAGGTGTCGAGCAGGTCGTCCATGTCGAGGGTCGCGTCCCAGTACAGGCGCGTCACGGCCCACAGCATGGGCGCTAGGTGCGTGCGGAGCGCGTAGATTTCGGCGTATTCGCTGCCGAACCCTAGGTTTCGGTCGAACTTGATCTCCTCGTCCAGAAGGTGCGGGTAGTATCGGGGCATCCACCAATCGAGCCCGTAATACTCGTACCGGCCGAGGTGAGAGACCCGGCGAGCCCACTCGCGGCGGTGCGCTTGTTCCTTGTTCTTGACATCCTTGTTCCACCATTGGGACGCGTGCGTGCCCGTGTCGGCGAGATAGGCGAATACGTTGTCAGGGAGTCGGTCCATGTTGTCGGGCAGTGTGCGCGTCTGTGCGTACACGAGCGTGCCGATCAATCGATCCGGGTGGGTTTCGGCGACCGCGTCGGCCACCTGCTTGAGGAACCAGTAATACCGGTTCGAGAAGTTGCGCTGGGCGAAGGCGTCCACGTCGCCGTCCAAGGCCCGGCACGCGTCGCACCGGCAGAAGACCTCCGCGTCGTCCAGACCCATCTCGAAGCTCGGGACCTCCGGGTGCTCGTCAAAGAACCGGAGCGCCTCCTCGACATAGATGCGGCGCACCGCCTCGTTGCTGTAGCACGGCTCCCAGTTCCACGAAGAAGGCGCCGGGAACTTGGCCTCGGGCACGAGGCGTTTTCCGTCGACCAGGGGGTAGTATTCCGAGTGGCTCTTTCCGTATTTGTCCGCGGGCAGATGGAGCATGCTCTGCCGGTAGTTCTTGAAGTTGACCCATCGGGCGGTGGGGGGGGAAGGGAGGCGGTTACGGCGGTGCCACTCCTTCCAAGAGGGGTAGGAAGCGCTGTCGCTCCAAGTGCGGGGCTCGCAGGCTGGGGCGACCTCCTCGTCGGCGACGCGGGAGAGGAAATCCCGTGATACGTCCTTCGGGACGCAGTCGCCGATCGGGCCGGGGATGAACCAGTGGACGCCGAGGTATTTCTCGATGAAATAATAGACGCCGTTGGCGGTGGCGACGGGGTGTCTTCCGGCGATCACGACGTGCTCGCCCTTGCGCTTGATCGAGAAGGCTTCGGGGCCCAGGTCCTCGTCAGGGAGCAGATCTCCTCCGAGATCGGGGGACAAGCCTACGAGGATGACCGGGTTTTCGCCGGGCGGCTGAGCATCGGCGAAACTTACCTCAAGCGAAGCTGCCTTTCCGATGTAGTATGCTAGATCGTTCGCTGCCTCCCGAATGGCCTCAGGGGCATCAGAAGCGATACGGACGACGACGTCGTCGGCGTTCACAGCGGTCCAAAGAAGAACAGGCGCGATGACCGCAAGGAGGCGCCAGCGTTTCATTTCTTTTCCCCTTCGCGGAAAGAAGCTACTCTTGGATCACGTCATAGGCTTGCAGGCGTGAGTGTTGTGTCCTGTCGGTCTTCAGCAGTCAAGGCCTTTTATGATCGTGTGCTTAGCATGGCGTTGATAGAAGAGTGGATACAGACATAATGAGCCTCCTGTGCACAAGCTGTGGCGGGGAAGGCTCGGGCCAGGAGTGTCAGGAGACCCAAGGGATGACGTCTCACTGCAAGCCAGGGGTTGTGATGCTGGGGTTTGGGATACTTTTCCTCCTTGGCGCGGGCTTCGGGGTTACGCACGGGACTGAGGCCCTGATTTATCCTGTCTATCTGCTCGACCGTGTGCCGACGCTGGACGGGGAGGTTGAGGGCGACCAAGCATGGGAGGGAATTCCTCGAGCGAGGGGTTTTCGCGTGCTGGGTGGGGTGAGGAAGGTCGGCAAACAGACGTCGTTCAGGATGGGGTTTACGGAGAAGGCGCTCTACGTGGGCGTAGTGTGCGAAGAGCCGGCCATCGGCGACGTTCAGGACATGGGATACGACGGCGATGCAAACATCTGCCGGGACAATACGGTCGAGGTTTTCGTGCGTCCCGCGCAATCCGACAAGGTCTTTCAGGTGATCGTCAACACGCTGGGGGCGCACACAGACTACGTCAATGATGCAAGCGGGGAGTGGCACGATGTGGCTCCGGAGCCGCTGAGCCGGGCGGCGGGGTTCAAGGGGGGGAACTTCTACAGCGTGGAGATAGAGATCCCGTTCGGCAAGCTCGAGCGCGAACCTCGTGACGGGGAAATCTGGCGGGGGAATGTGTGCAGGAACAGGACTGTTGACGGACAGACGGCGGCGGATCGGTATGCCACGTGGGCGCGGCTGGTCAGGCGCTTCCTGGAGCCCGAGAACTTCGCGCAACTGGTGTTTCACAGGAGCGGGTCCGCAGGGGCGGATGCGGTCATTGATTCGGGAGAGGCCGATAAGGACGACGCGGGTCTGCACCTCGTGGTGGATCTCCGGTTCGACGAGGGGCAGGGCGAGACTGCGCACGGGCAGTCGGCCATCATCAACGACGGGAAGATCATCGGGGCGACCTGGACGCCTCGGGGTTCCGGGTATTGCCTGGAATTCGAGAAAGAGGGGGATCGCGTCGAGATCCCGAATTCGGAAAGCCTGAGTGGAATCAAGGACGCGATGACGCTGGAATGCTGGGCATATTTCGACCTGGAGAGACTCCGCGGCACGAGGGGGACGCTCATTTCGTCGACGCCTTCGAGCGGGTTCAGCGCAGGTTTCTATCTGGACTACGTTGACGAGGGCACGCAGACGCGATCGATCTGTTTCGGCCTAGCGGGCGGGAGCAGCAGCTATCGCAACTGGGTGTACGCGGAGAGCGTGATTGAGACGAGCGGCTGGCACCACGTCCTGGCGACGTATGATCCGAAGCTGTCCGACGAATGGCGGACCAAGATCTACGTGGACGGGCAGCGGCGGTTTCTTCGGCCGGAGCCGAGGAACAAGGAGGTGATCCACCGAGCCAGCGGGCTTCCCCTGTTCATCGGCGCAAAGCCGGCCTCCCGCGAGGCGGTCTCCCAGATGACAGCGACGTTTCTTGGGTGCATCGACGAGGTCAGGGTGTGGGACACGGCGCTGGCGCCTGAGGACATCGAGCGACTGTATGGTTCATTGTGGGCGAAGAGCACGCTCCTATCACCCGGGCCGTCGGAAGCGGCGACTGACGGGAAGCCGCGCTTTGAGTGGACGGCGTCGGAGGACGGGACGGGCTACGTATTCGAGATGGCGAAGGCGCCTGACTTCAGCGGCGGCGTTATCGTGAAAGAAGGCATGACTGACTCGCACTACCAGTTGTCGGAAGCCCTGTCGCCGGGGTGCTATTACTGGCGGGTATGGTCCACGGATAAGGCGGGAAAGATCACCGCGGCGTGCCCGCCACGCGCCTTTGTCGTGCCCTTCAAGCTGAGCTTCGAGGTGGAGGATACTACGCCGCCGACAATCACGGATGTCAAGCCGCCTCTGGACACCACGTCGGGGGGTGTCCGCCCCGAGATCAGCGCGCGGTGGAGCGACGA
>JAZDKG010000089.1:0-4907 GCA_043803205.1 Planctomycetota bacterium | reverse complement strand
GGAAGAACCCGGCTATGGACGATCCCGGAAGAGCGGATTGAGGAAATCCGAGAACGGACCGAGTGCTATCGCCAGTTCCGAAAGGCTCGCTCCGCTTTTCTTAAAAAGTGGGCACAGCGCCAAGCCGAGATGCTGCGCCTGCTTGATGCCGTCGAGAAAACCCGGACTCAACAGCCGTGAGCGACCGGATGGATGAGCGAGAGTTCCTGGGTTTAAGCAAAGGGGAATTTGGAGGTACGCGTTACCCTATGACCAAAGACATGAACATGGTGGAGCTTGTGGCCCGGATTGGAGAATCAGGCAGAAGGCTAACCAAGGCGCTTTTGGAGTCCCGCCTGGCGGAAGATCCTAGAAACAACCCTGCCGATCCCGTGTGCCGACAATGCCAGGGGAAGCTTCGTATCCAAGAGTCGGCACAGCGGCGGGTGATCAGCACGGCCATTGGCGAGATCGAGTATAGGCGGGCTTACGGCGTCTGTGACCGATGCGGGCACACGGGGGCGCCATTGGATGAAGCATTAGGCATTCCGCCTTTTGGCCCCAGTATGGAGACCCGGCAGAAGATATGCCATGCGGCGGCGACGGCGCGATCGTTTGAGGGCGCATCGGAGATATTGGAAGAGCAGGCCGGAATCGAACTGAGCGCCAAGCAGGTGCGTGTGGTCAGCGAGACGGAAGGCAAGACGTTGGCGGAGGAGCGCGCCCAGGAGGTGGCGTCATTGCGCGGCGGCAAGCTGATCGCGGGGCCTGAAAAGCCGCCCGATCTGATCGTGGTGACGGCCGACGGCGGGCGCATCCAGACGCGCCAGGTCGATGAGGACGAGAAGGGCGGCGTATGGAAGGAGGACAAGGTGGGCGCGATCTACGAGGCGAGCCCGCGCAAAGACCCTGAAGCACGTGATGCCGAGAAGTACGAGGGGGCCAAGGCGCAGATGAAGACCTTTGCGGCCAGCTTGACGGATTGGGATGAGTTCGGCTGGATGCTGTGCGTTGAGGCGCTGAAGCGCGGCTACGCCAAGGCCAAGGAGAAGCTCTTTATATCCGACGGGGCGCAAAGCCTGCGAACCCTCCGGCAGGATCATTTCCATGATGCCACCTTCATCCTGGACTGGTACCACGCAGTCGAGCACCTATCCGACTGCGCCAAGTCGGCTTTCGGCGAGAACACCGAGGAGTGTGCCCGGTGGTACAAGAGGATGAAGACGAAGTTGTGGATGGGAGACCTGGACGGTGTGATCCGGAGCGTCGAGAAAGAGTCGGTACGGAAAGGCAAGCCGCAGCCCAAGGAGCACGAGGGCTCGCCGCGCGTGATCCTGCACAGGAACATCGGTTATTTCAGCGACAATCGCGAGGGGATGGACTATCCTCGGTTCCGGGCGGAGGGCTGGCCGATCGGCTCGGGGGTTGCCGAGGGGGCGGTCAAGCAGTTCGGTATGCGGCTCAAGGGAAGCGAGAAGTTCTGGAACGGGTTTGGGTTGGGGATGGGCGCCGAAGAGATGCTGGCCTTGTGCGCGCTACACCGCAGTGAAGATGGCCGCTGGAAAGAACACTGGCGGCGTCGAGCCCGCCCATGCGTGCCACTACCCCACAAACAGGACGCCTCGTGAACCCGTCGATCTGTTGGGGGAATGATGCCGTTGCATCGGATGAACGATTCGGCCCCCAACGGAATGAGATTCCCCCGCGGGGGGATTCTCAGGCTCGGCGCCAACGGGCGCCGAGCTCCAGAAGACAGGTTCGCCGAAACTTTATCTCACCGCGGACGACCACGCACCCCGCCTGATAGATGATCCGAGCCTCACGCCTTAGGTGAAAATTCCGAGATACGGGTCATGCACCCGCCGGGGACAATCCTTCGGATTTTTCAACAGATTTCGTGTTTTATCCTCTTGTCAGCCACTTCGCGGGGAAACGCGTCTTACGTCCCAGGTAATCGGACCCCCCTCGTTCCCACGAAACGGGACCCCCCCATCCGGACCTCGCCTATTTTAGCACTTCAGACTTCATAATTTTGTCGTTTTCCCTCCCTGAAAATCATCGTCGCCGGCCTGTGGGGAGCGTGGGCAACGCGATGTTGCGTTGTCCATGCTGTCCACAGGCATTCATTGAGGTCTTCCTTTGCGAGCCTTGGGCTCGCGCCGTTTGATCGACACTTCCTCGGCCTTGAGCGGGGGAAGGGTGATTCTGTTTTTGAGCCGGTAGCTCTTGCCCTCGAAGACTACAATCTGAGCCTGCTCGAAGATGCGGTCGATGGCGGCGTTGGCGAGTACGGGATCGGCGAAAACCTCGCTCCATTCTTTAACGTCTCTGTTGGAGGTGAGGATCATGGCGCTTCCGAGCTTGCGCCGGTCGAGAAGATCGAAGACCTCCTCGGCGATCTCGCGCTTCATCGACACCACGCCCCAGTCGTCGATGATCCATAGTTGGGCCGCCAGAACCCTACGGAACAATACGTCGAGCGTGCCCTTGTTGAGCGCGGCCTGAATCTCCTCGGCGAGGCGCTTGACGCTGGCGCAGTAGACGCGCAAACCCTCCTTGGCCGCCTTGTGGCCCAGGGCCAGCGCGATATGGGTCTTGCCCGTGCCGGTCTGACCGAGCAGAAGGGCGATGCGCCGCTGCCGAACAAAGTCGAGTTGGGCCAACTCCTCGATCTTATTCCGCTCGATCTTACGATTGAACTGCCAGTCGAACTCCTCGAGCGTCTTGAGCTCGGGGAACCTCGCGCTCTCAATGCGACGCGTAATCGAGCGCTCCTTGCGGGCGTCGATCTCGTGCTCGAACAATTCCGACAGCCAATCCAGCGATGCGGCCGAGCGGTGGCGCGCCAACACCTCGTCCAATTCCCGCGCGGCCGTCGACAGCTTCAGCGACTTCAGTTGCGTTTTGACTATTTCAGCGTTCATGCGTGTCCTTCCTCCTTATCCGTCTGCCACAGGGGCAGCAGTTTTTGGTACTCCTCCAAAGGCCTGGCGAACTTGTGGGTCGCGCTCGCGCGGCCGTTGGAAATATTCGGCGACGGCGCGGGACACGCTTGGCCCAGCGCCTCGGCGACGTCAATCATCTTGATCACCATGTGATAGCTCGTGCTTCCCAGCTCCAAGGCTCGCCCGCAGGCTCGCTCTATCTGAGCGCGTTCGTAGCGCTTGTCGAGACTGAGTAATCCCCACACCCGCCGCGTGTCGACGAAGCCCCGGCCCTGGCGGAGCACCTCCGACACCCAGGCCTTGGCATTGGGCCCGATTTGGGCCGCGCGTTGGCAGTAGTGGGCGCCGTCCTGGAGCGTCTTTTCCCAGGGTTTGAGCTGCTGAGGTTTGACGACCTTCGACACGCGCGGGTCCGTGCAGCGGTCGTGGATGACGATAAGCTCGCCATTGTTATAGAGGGCCACCTGCTTGGAATTGGCAATGACGACGGCGGGCTTGTCCCGGTAGCCATCGCCGGCGCAGTAGTACTTGTTGTCGAAGCGCACGTAACCGTCCTTGCGCACGATACCCTCGTGATAGCGCTCGATCTCGTAGGCCACGGGGGGCAGGGCTTTAAGCGCCGCGCGTTCTTCCTCGACCCAGACCTCCCTCGGGCGGCGCCGGGTCGTGCCGTGCTTCTGCTCGTTGGCCAGAGCGACCTTGCGCCGCAGATGGGCCTCCTCGACCTCGAGACCTTCCCACATCCCCTCGCGCGACTGGCGTAGCCTGCGCACGAAGGGGACCTGCCTCTCGATTTTTCCTTTCAGGTCGGGCCGGCGCGGCGGCAGGCACTCGAAGAAAAACCCGTAGTGCTGCGCGAAGCGCTCCGCGACCGGGTTGAGGATCGCCTCATAGAGCGAGGCCTTCAGGGCGACGCACTTCGCGTTGTCCATCGTCACCTTGCGCGCAACGCCCCCGGCCTCGCGCAGCATCTCCTCGATAACGCGCAAGGTCGTCTCAACGTCCATCGTCCAGACCAGGCGCACCATCCTCAACCGCGAATAACCCAAGACGCCCACGAAGGCCCAGACGGTCCGTTTCTTGTTCGTGACCGGGTCGATGGCGGTGCAAAGCTTGCCCCAGTCCACGATCAGCGCCTCGCCCGGTTCGTGGACGATCTCGTGGATGACGCGGCAGCGCTTGCCCACGCGGGCCAGATCCGTGCGCGACAGATACCTATAGAAGCTCGATCGGCCCATGTCGGCCAGTTGCGGCGGCAGCTCCTCGAATACCGTGATCGGGTCCCACCCCACTTCCAGCCGATCCTTGAGCCAGTCGCGAACCGCGTCGAGCTTGAGGTGCTCCTCCGACATCTTTTGGCTTCGCCCGTCGGCGCGGTCAGGAAAAACGGCCTCCGGATATGGCGGCAGTGCCACGGCGCCCGGCCCGCCGCCGCGGTCCAAGTACCCGTATTTCCACGCAAGCGACCGCAGTTGCTTGACCCGCTTCTTGCTGACGTGCAGGCTGCGGGCGATCGCCTTGACCGGCTCTCCCCGCCTCAGCATCTCGACAATCTTTCTTTCCATAATACGCCTCCTCGTCATTTGACTCATGGTGCCTCCTTTTATACGACGCAGAAGACACGATGCCACGACCAAGCTCCGCGACGCATGAGCCTTTCGGTCCCAAGAGGGGGGTCCCATTAGCTGGGAATAGACCCCCTGTTTGGGGGTCCGGATTGGTGGGAATGACACCCCCCGTAGGGGGGTCCCTTTAGGTGGGAATCGCTACCCCTTTAAGGGGTCCCGATTGCTGGGACGTAACAGAATAGGATGCAGGTGATTCGCGATTGAATATGGAAAAGGCGGGGTAGTTTGGCGAAGAACAAGACTCCGGCATTGTTGAGAACCAGCGACTTCCCATGGGGCTTGGCCGCTCCCATGTTGATCAGGAGGTCTTCGCGTTTGACGGTTGTCGGCTTGATCTTGGCCGCCGCGAGGAAAT